>CAYXXL010000181.1:0-6350 GCA_964469025.1 uncultured Fibrobacteria bacterium | reverse complement strand
TCCATCAGCCAATTGTCCAAAGGGCAGCAGTGCACGGCAATCCTCCACTTGCTGCTATTGAGGAACCAAGATCCTCTTGTGATGGACCAGCCGGAAGACAATCTTGACAACGCCTTCATCGCGGAGCGGATAGTCACCGAGCTTCGGAAAGCCAAGTTTGAACGCCAATTCCTGTTTGCGACGCACAACGCGAACATCCCCGTTTTTGGCGATGCCGAGTGGATCGGCGTGTTCCAAGTCAACGAAGGCACGGGGAGTATCCCCAAGGACCTTCAGGGAGCCATCGATCTTCCGCAGATCCAAACATGGGCGTCGGACATCCTGGAAGGCGGCAAGATCGCCTTCATGCAACGCAAAGAGAAGTACCACTTCTAAGGAAGATGAAGCATGCTTCGTTCAGAACTCTTCGAGATCTTGGCAAACCGCGAAAATTCCGGCGTGGAATTCAAGCGCGACGACATCCGCCCCGAACAGTTGGGCAAGGAAATTGTCGCTCTTGCAAACCTCAATGGGGGGCACATTCTACTGGGCGTGGAAGACGATGGCACAATTTCAGGGATCCAAAAACCGAAGTTGCAAGAATGGGTTCTCAACGCCTTTCGAGACAAGGTCCATCCCCAGATCATTCCTTTCTACGAGGAAGTCCAGGTCGATGACAAGCGTGTCGCTATCATCAGCTTTTCACAAGGCATCTCCAAGCCGTACGTACTGCGTCACAACGGTCGTGAGGAGATCTATGTCCGTTTGGGCGACCGTTCGGAACTGGCCTCCCGAGAACAACAGGCCCGGCTCTTTGCTCTTGGTGGGATGCTTCATATCGAAGCAATGCCAGTGTCAGGGTCCACCTTCAATTCTTTGGACATCGCTCGCCTTACCGACTATCTCGAAAATATTCTGAAGGATCCTGAAATTCCCAGTTCTCCAGAAGCGTGGATTTCGCGGCTGAAGGGGATGGGCTTTCTTACAGATGGCCCCGATAATCAATCTGTCTGTACTCTTGCCGGGCTTTTGCTTTTTGGGCTTTCACCAAGACGCACGCTGCCTCAATCCGGTATTCGGCTTCTGGCATTTGACGGACTGGACAAGGAATATCGTGCATTGCTGGACACGGTGTTAGACGGTCCAATGGTCGGACGTTGGCAGATGGAAGCAGGAACTCGGACATTGGTTGATGGCGGCTTGATCGAAAGATTCGTGGAACTCGCAGAACCTTTCTTGAAGTCGGAATCAGCCGAGGTAGATGACGGATTCCGTCGTGAAATGCTGTGGCAGTACCCCAGGGACGCTGTCCGTGAAGCCGTGGTCAATTCGCTGATTCATCGCGACTGGACGCGGTCCATTGACATCGAGATCGGCTTCTATTCCGACCGGCTGGAAATCCACAGCCCTGGGGCCATGCAGAATTCCATGACCATCGAAAAAATGAAGGCTGGTCAGCGCTCACCTCGGAATCCGATTCTAGTAGGGGTCATGCGTGACTATGGGTACATGGATGCTCGCGGCATGGGAGTTCGTACCAAGATCATTCCCCTGATGCGCAGTCAAAATGGGACAGAACCTGTCTTCGAGCTTACCGACGATTACTTGAAGACGACGCTGCTGAAGAAGGCCGAATGAACCTTCTCGTACTTTTCTCCAAGATCTGAGAATTTCCTATGCCCTCCTTCCTCTCCGAAGCCGAGCTTGAAGAATCGCTGCTCCACCAGTTCCGCGCTTTGGGCTATGCCTGCGCGAACGGGGACGAGATCGGCCCGGATGGGAAGAAATCCGAACGCGAGAGCTACGAAGACGTGGTCTTGGTCCATCGCTTGGAGGATGCGGTCCATCGCTTGAATCCGGGGCTGCCCATCGAAACCCGGCAAGAGGTGGTGCGTCGGGTGTTGCAGTCCGAGTTGCCCGTGCTTCTGGAAGAGAACCGCCGCTTGCATCGGTTCCTGACCGATGGCGTCGAGATGGAGTACTACGGACCCGACGGTGAATTGACGGCAGGTGCCATCCGTCTGGTCGATTGGGACGTGCCCGAGCACAATGACTGGCTGGTCGTGAACCAGTTCACCGTGATTTCCGGCAATGTGAAGCGTCGTCCCGATTGCGTGGTGTTCTTGAACGGCTTGCCCGTGGCCGTGATCGAACTCAAGGCTCCCGGTTCGCTGGATGCCACCCTTACCGGCGCGTTCAACCAGCTTCAAACCTACAAGAGCCAGATTCCGGCACTGTTTCGCACCAATGCGCTACTGGTCACCTCCGACGGCCTTTGTGGCCGTGTGGGGTCGCTCTCTGCCGATGAAGAACGCTTCATGCCCTGGCGCACCACCGACGGGCAAGCGATCATGGCCAAGGGTTTGCCCGAGCAAGCAACCCTGATCGAAGGGCTGTTCGAGAAGAGCCGTTTTCTGGAGCTGTTGCGCTACTTCACGCTGTTTTCGTCCGATGGCTCCAGTACGTCGAAAATCATCGCCGGATACCATCAGTTTCACGCCGTGCGCAAGGCGGTCGAATCGACCCTTCGTGCCACTTCCGCGTCGCAGGACCCGGCGATCCTTCCCTCCGGCGAAGATCCTCGCTTCCTGGGCCGCAAGGACACCTCCGGGCAGGCCAAAGGCGACCGACGCGCCGGAGTGATCTGGCACACCCAAGGTTCGGGCAAGTCGTTGCTCATGGCGTTCTATGCGGGCAAGCTCATCCAGCACCCCGGCATGGAAAATCCCACCCTGGTGATCCTCACCGACCGCAACGATTTGGACGACCAGCTCTTTGGCACCTTCTGCAAAGCCAAAGATTTGTTGCGTCAAACCCCGCTCCAAGCCGACGACCGCGAAGACCTACGGTTGAAGCTCGCCCGCGATGTTGGCGGCGTGATCTTCACCACCGTCCAAAAATTTGCTCCGCCCACTGGCGTCCAAGATTTGCCGCCCTTGACCACGCGCTCCAACGTAGTGGTCATCGCTGACGAAGCCCACCGCAGCCAGTATGGGTTTGGCGCAAAAATGGCCGCCAAGACCGGCGAGATCGCCTATGGGTTCGCCAAGTACCTGCGCGACGCCTTGCCCAATGCTTCGTTCATCGGGTTCACCGGAACGCCCATCGAAGCCACCGACGTGAACACGCCCGCCGTGTTCGGCGAATACATCGACATCTACGACATCAGCCGTGCGGTGGAAGATGGCGCGACGGTGCCCATTCTGTACGAAAGCCGCTTGGCCCGGATCGAACTCGACGAAGACGAAAAACCCAAGATCGACGCCGAGATCGAAGAGCTGACCGAAGACGAAGAGCAGTCGGACAAGGAACGTCTCAAGCAAAAGTGGGCCGCTGTCGAGGCGTTGGTGGGAAGCGACGACCGTATCAAGCTGATCGCCAAAGATCTGGTCCGGCATTTCTGCGATCGCCTTTCGGCCATGGACGGAAAAGCCATGATCGTCTGCATGAGCCGCCGGATCTGCGTGAAGCTCTACAACGAGATCGTGGCGCTTCGTCCCGATTGGCACAGCGAGAACGACAACGAAGGTGCGATCAAGATCGTGATGACCGGCAGCGCATCCGATCCCCAGGAATGGCAGAAGCACATCGGAACCAAAGGACGGCGCGACCTTCTGGCCAAGCGTGCTCGCAAGGCAAGCGATCCTCTAAAGCTCGTGATCGTGCGCGACATGTGGCTGACAGGATTTGACGCACCGTCCATGCACACCATGTACGTCGACAAGCCCATGCAGGGGCATGGACTCATGCAGGCCATCGCCCGCGTCAACCGCGTGTTCCGCGACAAGGAAGCGGGATTGATCGTCGATTACATCGGGATCGCCCAAAACCTGAAATCGGCTCTTCAGCAGTATTCCAGCCCCGACCAGAAACGAACGGGCGTGGATCTGTCCCAGGCCGCGGCCGTGCTGCTGGAAAAGCTCGAAGTCGTGCGCGACATGTTCCACGGCTTCGAATACCAAACCGGCCTGGCGGGAACGCCACACGAACGTTTGGTCCTGATGGCCGGTGGCATGGAATGGATTCTGGGATGGATGCGCGATGCCGCCGCCCGTGAAACCACCGAAGACGCCAAGAAGAAAGCCCTGCGAGCCTTCGCGGACGCGACCTTGTCGCTGACAAAAGCGTACGCCATCGCCAGCGCCTCCGACGAAGCACGGGAAGTGCGCGAAGAGGTGGGATTCTTCCAGGCCATCCGCGCCGCTCTCACCAAGACCAATGAGACCGGCAAGATGAGCCAGTCGCAGCGCGATTTCGCGGTGCAACAGATCGTGAGCCGTGCCGTGATCTCGACAGAGATTGTCGACATCCTGGCCGCCGTGGGAATCAAGTCTCCCGACATCTCCATCCTGTCGGACGAATTTCTTTCCGAAGTCCAGCAGATGGCCAGCAAGAACCTGGCCCTCGAAGCCCTCAAGAAGCTTTTGAACGACAGCATCCACTCGCGCAGCCGTACCAACGTGGTCCAAAGCCGTTCCTTCTCGGAACGCCTGGAAGCCGCCATCTCGCGCTACCACGCCAACGCCATCACCACCGCCGAAGTGATCCAGGAACTGATCGGCCTGGCCCGCGACATCAAGGACGCCCGCAAGCGCGGCGATGAGCTGGGACTGACCGAAGACGAAATCGCCTTCTACGATGCCCTGGCCGAAAACCAAAGCGCCATCGATGTTCTGGGCGACGCCAACTTGCGCGTAATCGCCCATGAACTGCTCGTGAGCTTGCGCCGAAACGTCACGGTGGATTGGGCGCACCGCGAGAACGCCCGTGCCCGGATGCGAGTCGAAGTGAAGAAGATCCTACGCAAGTACGGCTATCCGCCCGACCTCCAGGACAAAGCGGTCCAAACCGTGCTCCAACAAGCCGAGCTGCTGTCCAAGTTCTGGACCAACACCAACTAGCCCAAGCCCGACATGAACACCTTGGACCTGGTGCAGATAGGGCTGCATCGCCGAAAGATCAGTGTTCATGCAAGAGCTCCGCCGGCACTGTGATCAGGTAGGTTGGATCTAGCTTGCCTCCGGGTACCAGCACTCGCTTGCCGTTCCCCATCGCGAAGGCTCTCGGGTCCAGTGACTTTCGCCAAGCATGCTGCTGCCGATCAGCCAGCCAGAAGAAGAGGCGTTTGACTTTCACGCTGCGGCAATCGCCTAGGAGCTGGGTCAGCTTGCGGGGCGAGAGAGCCGTCAGTCCCTGAAGGATCTGATCGGCATGTTCCAGGCTCACGTCTTCGGGCACCGTGGACAAAAGTTCCAACCACGCCTGTTCCGGAGCCGAGAGCTGTAACGTCATGCGATCCTGCCACGGAAAATCCCTCAGCTCTGGTTTGCTGGGCCATTGATTTTTCCAAAGCCATTTTCCCGTGTGCCACCGCAAACGCTGGGGAAGGGATTCAAAAACCCGTTCGAGCCACCTCGGACATGCCGTAGGCGCCCACAGGTTTACGTCCTGGTTTTGACCCATCTGCACGTAGTGGGAGAACCCTTGCAGTTCCAGAGAAGTCAGCCCTCCGACCACGACCGGCGGAGCCATCAATCGCGGAAGAGAAGCCACCACACCCTGCCAACTGACTGGCAACTGCGGTCGCGCATAAACGCCTTTGGTCAGCAGGACAAGCCGACGGCTCTTGACCAGATTGTCCAAGGAGTGGCGCCTGAACCCTTGAGCTTCCAGCCAGGTGCGCGTCGCGACCTGCTCCAGCGGAAGCAAGCTTTCCAGAACCGCGGCGTTTGAGACCGGTTGCATGGTTTAGAAAATAACACTTTTGCGGTGTTTATCGCCGCCATTCAGAGATATTATAAACCAGGACAGGTGGTCCTCAAGAGGGGAGGGTGATGAAGACTCCCGCTACGGGTCGCGCGGACTCGGCACTTCGATTCGTCGAAAGTGAGCAGGGACCGCCATCTGGTCATCGGACAGAACGTGTCCTTCAACGATTCATCCCCACGTGCAGGGAAGGCGTGGATGGGGGCTTGAGCCAGAACAACCCCAGCGGTACCTCCGGAGTTGCAGAGACGAGCATCATCCTAACAACTCCTGCACGATCGCCGGCGTGAGCGAAGACCCTCCGGATCTTCGGCATGTGGTTCAAGTCGATGAAAAGCTCTTTGCGAGCCTTTTCGTCCAGAGATAGATGGTTCTCCACAGGACTGTCCTGTCGGCTCTCCAGGACACGCTGCAGGACATGGATCGGGACCTTGGGCAGCCCGTTTGGGATCGCCGTTGGTCTCCATCCAGGCGCGGATGTCCGACGTGTTCTTGATCACCCGGGTCTGTTCCGGGAACGCGTACATCACCAGCACGCGGAGCTCGATGTCCCCCCCGTCTCAGGCAATATGACGCTTCGTTTGATCCAAACCGAGGGGGCGAGA
>CAYXXL010000180.1:0-6374 GCA_964469025.1 uncultured Fibrobacteria bacterium | reverse complement strand
CAGCCGGGCGATTTCCTCGGTGATCATGCGGGCGTTTTCTTCGGCCCCTTCCTCCTGGAAGTGGGTTCCGTCGACGTTGCCGTTGGGATAGTTGGGGTATTCGCCCGTCTCCAGTCCCATGAAGTGGTACTTGGTCATGTAGCCGCAGCCCATGGTGTCCATGAGCAGGGTCGATTGGTGCCCGAGATCCAGCACCGGGACGTTCTTGGCGGCTCCGACGTGCTTCATGGCGGCCCAGTAGTTGTTGGCCCCCTCGGTGAAGACCTCGCGCACGATGCGCTTGGTGGTGTCGGTCCAGGTATTCATGTTCATCGAGGTGACCAGGACTGGATGGACTCCCAGCTTGCGCGCGGAGTCGATGTACATGCCCAGGTACTTCTTGTAGTCTGCCGTGTCGGTGTAGCGCGTTGTGTCCGCCGCGTCCCGGTCGTTGTGCCCGAACTGGATGAAGAGCCAGTCGCCCTTCTTCAGGTCGGCCACCGTGGAGGCCCATTGGCCCAGCACCACGAAACTGCGGGAACTGCGCCCTCCCACGGCGTGGTTGATCACGTTCACCGAGCCGGTCCTGAAGTAGTAGGCCAGTTCCTGTCCCCATCCGGCCCAGGGGTACTGGTTCGCCTTGTACGTGCTGACCGTGGAATCCCCGATGACGACGATCGTGACCGCGGAGGCCGCGGTGGCGGCCCATGCGAGGCAAGCGGCGATCAGGCCGGACGCCATGACGAGATTCCTTCGATTCACGGCAGCGCCACCTTCCCGCTCGCCGTCGTGCGCCCCTCCGACTCGATGCGGAACAGGCGGACACCGGAACCCGCACCCAGATCCCATTGCGCCACTCCCCCAGTTCCGGCGGCGGTGGACCGGGACAGGAGCCTGCCGTCGGCGGAAAGAAGATCCAAGGTCGCTTCGGCGGATGCGGCAGGCAGGTGGGCCACCAGACGGCGTCCCCGCACTTCCCAACCCGCGGTCGGGACGGCCGACAACACCGATGTCGTCGGGGTCGTGGTGGAAAGCCCCGTGTAGCGGAAGGGCGTCATCGGCAGTCCCGTCCCCCCCACCACGTTGTCGATGGGAAAATCCGCCCATGCGTAGCGGATCTGGGTGGGAGTGGCGACACTGGCGGTTTGTACGACGATGGTGTCCCCGTGGAAGGCTGCGCTCCCCCAGTACCAGGTGTTGTCCGAGCCCGCGATCGCGAACCCTGCGGGAACCGCGCTGTTGAGGCTTTTGAGACCGCCTGCGGTCTGCGTCACAAGCACCCGGACCGTGCTTCCGGACCTCCATGCCGCCACCGGTTCGGGCGAACGCCAATTGGACAGCCCCGCTTCGTGGTAGACGCCACCGCGCGCCAGCATCCCGAGTCGTTGTCCCACGACCGGCTTCTGGTCGTAGTGCAGGGTGGTGGTGGAACCCAGGTCGATGTTGACCTCCAACCAGGCCTCGGCGATGGAATCGGCCACGATCCTCTGGGAATTGCGGATCTCGGCGTAGTTGCTCGTGGCGCCGACCGCCGTCTGCAGGGCGTGGGTGTGGGCGAGCTGGCAGATCAGGAAGGGGAAATCACCCTGTCCCCAAAGCTTGCGCCAAGCGGCCGTCATGGCGAAGAGGCGGGAGGTGTAGTAGCCGTACAGGGCCGAGGAACAGTCCTGCTCACCCTGGTACCAGGCGGTGCCGGCGATCGCGTATCCGACCACAGGGGCCAGGAAGGACTGGTACATGGTTCCGGAGAGGGTGTCCGCCTTCAAGGTCGGGTCGGCCGCGATGGTCGCGGGATCCATCCACTGCGCGATGGTGGTGCCTCCCACTGCGGTCACGACGAGTCCGACGGTGACCCCTCCCAGATGTTCCACCAGGTTCTTCCCGAAGAAATAGCCGGTCGCGGACAGGGCCCCGACCGTGGAGGGTGTGATCACCTGCCACTGGATGGTCTGTCCGGGCTGCCGCATGGTGATGTAGCGCATCAGCGGCACATTGGCGTTCTTGATGGAATCGACGAGGCTGGGGTATTCCGTGTAGTTCATTCTGGTGTCCATGTTGGACTGGCCCGCGCACTGCCAAACCTCGCCCACCATCACGTCGGTGAAGGTCACCGTGCTCTGCCCCTTGGCGACAAGGGTGAAGGGCCCGCCCGCCGACATGGGATCCAGGAGGACCTTCCAGGTCCCGTCGGCCCCGGTCGTCGCGGTCTTGGTCTGGCCATCGAAGGTCACGGTGACCGCCTCGGAGGCCGCACCCTTTCCATAGATCGGGACCTTCATGTTCCTCTGCAGGACCATGTGGTTCCCGAAGGGGACGGACATGGTCAGGGCCGACGCGGATCCCAGCGCCGCGAGGCATGCGAGGAGGGAATGATCGAGCGTCTTTCGGAAAAACCCACAGCACATACGGATACCTCCAGGTATTCCTGTTCTCCCGATACCGGTCCGGGCGGGAGGCCTTGGGAGGATAGCTCGGATGGAAGAAAAAAACTCGGCGTTCGAAGCTCGGCGGGAGATGTCGTTGTGTCCGGTTCAACGAATCCTCCGGTCGCCCTGGCGAGGTTCCTCAGACCATGTGCATCCTCAGCAGTTCACGCTCCCGATCCAGCAGTGCGTGTGCCTTGTGGGCCTCCTCGAGGGGAAGTTCGGAGGATGGCAGAGCCTCGATTCGTGCGGACAGCGAGGGGAGCCGCCGGGCGGATGCCATCCAGTCCTCGGGGGAAGTGCCACCCATCGTGGTCCATGTGGCCTCCGCATCCGCCAGCCGCTGGGCCAGATCGGGAACATTCCTCCAGCGCACGAAGGCGGCGATGGCGGTTCCCGGTGACAGCGAATCCAATGCGGATTGGACGGATTCCGCCTCCCCGTCGAAAAGGAGCACGAGATCCGCGGGACCGCAAAGCGCTTCGCGCGCGGCTCCGGCGTCCGGGACGACCTCGTGGTATCCGTGCGCGGAGCCGCCGAATCGCGGATTCGGATCCAGAAGCACCCTGCGCCTCGGGCCTTCCAACGCCATGCCGGCCAGGGCCGAAGGCAAATCCGCACCGATGGCCAGGATCCTGTTGCGGCGAGGGAACATGCGCTCCACGCGCAGGATGCGCGCCAGGGGTTCCAGCATGGACGCGGCACCGGGTTCCAGATCGGACGGCAACGCCACCGTGCCGCGCCGGGCCGACCATGGATGCAGGACGCGGTGGCGGGAAAACCATCCCGGACCCGATGGACGGATCCGGGCATCCACGCAAAGGGAAGGACACCCCGCCTGGCACGATGGACAGAAACCGCAGGGTGGGGAGGGATGGGAAAAGATCCTGAGTCCGGGGACTGCGCGCGACTGCTCCTGGCAGGCGAGGACTTCCCAGACCGCCGAAGCACCGGGCAGCCAGTGCTGTTCCGAGCGGAACACGGAAGCCGCGACCAGGGTCAGCACCAGTCCTCCGTCTTCGGGCGAAGGCAGCTGAACCGTCTCGGGGTCCCATTCACCCGGTCGATTCCCGAGGGCCAGGGTCCGGTCGGGCAGCGTTTCCAGGTGGATCCAGTCGGGACCGAGGTCCATCGCCTTCAATGTAGCGTGATGCCCGCGACTTTCCCTTTGGAGGATGGAATGTTTCTTTTTGAAGTCGGAAAGGGAGATTCAGACCTAGATTTCCAGATATACCGGTTCGACCAGCCCAGGACCGCTTCTCGCGAGGAGATCCCATGTCCACCTCAACCACCCAAGCACGCAGCCTGTTACGGAGCGGACTGGGGATCGACATCGGTGCCGCCAGCGTCAAGGCCTGCTGCGTCCAAGACGGCTCGATCACCTGGTCCGAATCCCGACCGCACGACGGCGATCTTCCCGGGACGCTGCGTCGGATCCTGAAGGAACATTCCGTGAAACCGGGCATCCCCGCGCTGATCACGGGACAGGAAGGGCGTCGGCAGTTCCGGGTTCCCGACCGCATCGCCCCCGCCGCGGTGGAACGCGCCGTGGGCCTTCTGGGCGAGCGTGTGGAAGCGGTGGTTTCGGTGGGCGGGGAAGATCTGGTGGTCTACACCTTGGACTCCCAAGGCCGAATCCAGAACACCTACGCAGGCAACAAGTGCGCCTCGGGCACCGGCGAATTCTTCGCGCAGCAGCTCAAGCGCATGGGGCTGGACGTGGATGTCGTGTTCGATCCGGCGTTGGACGACGCCAAGGCCTGCAGCCTGTCGTCGCGCTGCTCCGTGTTCATGAAGAGCGACTGCACCCACAAGCTGAACAAGGGCGAGGCCGACAAGAACGACATCGTCCTGTCCCTGTCCAGCGTGATGGCCCGGAAGGTGGTGGATTTCCTGCGGCGCGCCCGCGTCACCGAAGGTCGCGTGCTCCTTTGCGGCGGGGCCACGAAGAATCCGCACCTGGTCCGGTACCTGAGCGAAGAACTTCCCGAAGTGGTGTTCGTGGTGCCCGAGCAAGCCCCCTGGTTCGAAGCATGGGGCGTGGCCGACATGGCCGTCTGGGAGGGCGAACCGTTGCCCGCCCTGGAATTCCTCATGGGCGATGCCGCGGTGAGCTACCCACGCGCGCCATCGCTGGCTCTGGCCAAGGACCACGTCACCTTCGCCCCCTCCCAAAGGGGAGAGATCCGGCCCGGGCGAAAATACGTGCTTGGCGTGGATGGGGGATCCACCACCACCAAGGTCGTGCTCCTGGACATGGAGACCAAGGCGATCGTGGCCAGCCACTACGGTCGCACGCTTGGCGACCCTGTGACGGCCTTGCGCCAATGCCTGGAATCGGTGCGCGGCCAGATCAGGTCCGTGCTGGGCCCCGATGCGGAAGCCGACATCCGGCTTGTGGCCACAACGGGCAGTTCGAGGGAACTTCTGGGGGTTTTCTGCGAGACCGACGGCGTCTACAACGAGATCATCGCCCACACGGTGGGCGTGACCTTCTTCGATCCCGACATAGACACCATCTTCGAGATCGGCGGGCAGGACGCCAAGTACGTGAACCTGAGAAACCGCGTGCCGGTGGACTACGCGATGAACGAAGCCTGCAGCGCGGGAACGGGATCGTTCCTGGAAGAGTCCGCGTCGGGAGATCTGGACATCCACAAGCCGGAGCTGATCGGACCGGCGGCCCTGGCCGCCACGGCACCGCTGCGCTTTGGAGAACACTGTTCCGCCTTCATCAACTCCGACATCCGCAAGGCCATCCAGCAGGGCGCGACCCGCGACGACATCCTGGCGGGGCTGGTCCTTTCCATCGTATCCAACTACCTGAACCGCGTGGTGGGGAACCGCCGGGTCGGGAAGCGCATCGTGCTGCAGGGCGGCGTGGCCAAGAACCCCGCCGTGCCCATGGCCTTCGCGTCGCTTTTGGGCAAGGACATCGTCGTGCTCCCCGATCCGGAACTGATGGGGTGCTTCGGTGTCGCGCTCCTGGCATTGGAGAAGTCCGCCGCCGGCGATCTGGACCAGGGCGAGTGGTCCCTCGCGAACCTGCTGGCCCGCGAGGTCAACCACGGCAAGACCTACCAATGCAAGGCCTGCGAAAATCTCTGCCCCATCCAGATCCTGGACGTGCAAGGCCACAAGTACCACTTCGGGGGGCGCTGCAACCGCTACGCCAACCAGAGGAGGAAATCCACGGGCGAGGACGCGGTGGACTGGGTGGACAAGCGTCGCGAGCTCTACTTCGAGCGATTCGCGGCGGACGTCTCCACCCTTCCGGACACGGCGACCGTGGTGGCCGTGCCGGAGGCGTTTTCCGTCCATTCGCTCTGGCCCCTCTATTCCAACTTCTTCGCGCGGCTGGGCGTCAAGCCGCGCCTGGTCTCCGCACTGGACGAAGCCGGAATCGCGAAGTGCGAGTCCAGTTATTGTTACCCAGCGGAGCTTGCCCATGCTGTGACGGAAACCGCCCGCAAATCGGATGCGCCGTGGTACTTCCTGCCGCAATTCAAGGCGATGCCCTCCTACCAGGAAGACATCCACGCGTGCCTCTGCCCCATCATGCAGGGCGTGCCCTACTACCTGCGCACCGCGCTGGGCCTGGACGATTCCAAGATCCTGCGCCCGGTGCTGGACTTCACCATGGGGTTCGACGAAGGATCCGAGCCCATGGTGGAAGTGGCCGCGAAACTGGGCTTTTCCAGGTCGCAAGGTCGCAAGGCCTGGAACTTCGCGCTGGAGCGCCAGAAGGCCTGCTACCAGGAGGGGCGGCGCATCGGAGCCGAGGTCGTGGCCAAGGCCGCCGAATCGAAGAAGCCGGTCATCGCGCTCTTCGGACGGCCCTACAACGCGCTCACCGGCCAGGCGAACATGGGCATTCCCCGGAAGTTCGCCACCCGCGGCTACACGGTGATCCCCTTCGACTTCATGCCGATCTCCGACGAGGAGATCACCGAGAACATGTACTGGTACTAC
>CAYXXL010000179.1:0-6378 GCA_964469025.1 uncultured Fibrobacteria bacterium | reverse complement strand
CCGTGGAGATCGAGGCGTTGCGCCAATACCTGGACCGCGCCGTGAACGGGAAGCTCACCAGCCCGGTCGCGGTGTTCCCTCCCGTGGTCTCCGCCAGCCCGGCGGATTCGGCGAAGCCCAAGAGCTGATTCCGGGATCGGCGGCGTACCATGTCCAAGCGGATCTTCCTTCTTTGCCTGCCGCTGGCGATTCTCGCGGCCTGCAACGGCCCGGCGCCGAAATCGGCATCCAAGGCGGTTCCCTCGACGGACACCTCCCTGGTGCTGAAGCCGACGCCCGCCCGATTGGCAGCGGCCCGTCCCGTCCACAACCTCCACTGTCCCACGGACGGCGAGGCCATCGGATCCATGGGTCCGGCCATCCCGGTGATCTACAAGGGCCGCGAAGTGGATCTGTGCTGCCCCAACTGCGTCAAGGAGTTCTCCGCCGACCCCGACCGCTACTTGGCGGTGGCCATGGCCGACACCGCGACGGGGAAGTAGGACCTCTCAATCGCCTTCGAGGGCGATGCGGGCGAATTCGAGCAAACCGTCCATCGGGTGATCGAACAGCGATTCGACGAGATCCATGTCGAAGTTCCAGTATTCGTGGATCGCGAGATTCCTGAACCCGACCATGCGCGACATCCGGTCGGACAGATCCTGTGGGAGCATCCCCGATCGGCCCAGCATCTCGAACGCCTGCGCGGACCAGGCCGGGACTCCGAGTCGGCGGAGCCGGACCATGTGGTTCGCAAGGTCGATCGCGCTCTCGCAGGCCCTGAACAGATTCAGCAGGCACGCATCCTGGTGGGTGAAGTCCGTGCGGAATGCTTCGCCGGCCGCCGCCCGCTCCTCCCTTGCCCGCCGGACGCAGCGACGGATGGTCGCAGCCTTCTGGAGCAGGACGTCGTCGATCTCGAGGGTCACGCGGCCATTCCGAAGTCGGCCAGGATGCACTTCCGGTTCTCGTTGAGATTCTGGTACTCGGTCAGGACTTCCATTTCGAACCTCGCCACCTTCCCCGGGTCGGCAACCAATATCGGACGGCCGTGCTTCAGGAGCTCCGCCTTCAATACCGTGGAGGCATGCCGGAGGTCGATCAGATCCGTCTCCGCTGAGAGCAGGCTGGCCGCCTGCGCCGCGGTGAGCCGAAGTTGCGCGGGGTCCAACCCGGAACCCAGCAATGCGATGTCCCAGTCGCTGTCGGTTCGCGCGAAACCGGTCGCCCTCGAGCCGAACAGGTACGCCGCCGAAAGGCCCGGATGGCGCTCCAGGAGCAGATCGGCCAAATCCTTGATGGAGTCCGAGGGCATGTCGACAAGTTTACACTTCACCGGGCCGTGCCCGTTGTCAGCCCAGGTACCGCTCCCGCAGGTGCGCGAGGAAGTCCGATGCCGACGGATTCCGCCCCGTGGCCCGCCGCACGAGGTCCGGGGTATCCAGGAGGTGGCCTCGGGAATGGACGTTCGCGCGCAGCCAGGTCAGCAGCGCCCCCAGGTCCCCGGCGGCACCGTGTTGGGCGGCGGCGCGGAAGAACTGGGCCGAGAGCAGGTTGCCCAGGGTGTAGGTGGGGAAGTAGCCGAACATGCCCGCGCTCCAGTGGACGTCCTGCAGCACCCCTTCCCCGTCGTGCGAAGGAATGGCCCCCAGCATGCCGCCATACGCCTCGTTCCACGCCGACGGCAGTTCGGACACCGAAAGGTCTTCTTCCACCAGCGCCCGCTCCAGGCGAAATCGCACCAGGACGTGGAGGTTGTAGGTGACTTCGTCGGATTCCGTCCGGATCAGGCTGGGACGCACGAGCCGGGAGTGCGCGGTCCAATCCTCCGCCCGCACCCCGGCCAGGACGGGAAGGTCTTCCTGCACCCGGCTCCAGCGCTCCTGCCAAAACGTGTCCGACCGTCCCACCAGGTTCTCCCAGAGCCTGGATTGGCTTTCGTGGACGGACATGGAGCAGAACCCGCCCAGGGGGGTTCCCGACAGTTCCTCGGGAAGTCCCTGCTCGTAGAGGGCATGGCCGGTCTCGTGGAGGGTGGCGAAGACCGACGCCGCGAGTTCGGACTCGTCGATCCTGGTGGTGATGCGACTGTCGCCGAGGTGGATGGTTTCCGAAAAGGGATGGGCCGAAAGATCGATCCGACCGCGGGAGAAGTCGTAGCCCAGCGACTTGGCAAGCTCCCGGCAAACATGGAGTTGTCGTCCGCGCGGGAAGGGGCCGCGCAAGCCCGCAACGCCCGCCAGGCGTTCGCGCACCGGAGCCTGCCTCTCGTGGATCTCGAGGGCCAATGTCGGAAGCTCGCGCTCCAACTCCCCGAAGAGGGTGGACCAGTCCACGGTGCGCATGAGCGGCTCGTAATCCGAGAGCAGCCCGTCGTAGGCGCATCCCCCGTCGGGGGCCAGCAGGGCTCCTTCTTCCCGCTTCAGGCCCACCACCTCTTCGAGGTAGGGCTGGAACAGTTGGAAATCCCGCTCCTTCCGAGCCTTGGACCAGATCTGTTGCGCCGTGCTGGTGGCCTTGGCGAGGCGTTCCACGAGGTTCGCGGGCACCTTGGAGGCACGGTCGAGGTCGCGCCGCACGAGTTCCAACTGGCGAACCCGATCGGGAGTCTTCGCATCCGATGCCGCGAATTCCAGGAGTTCGCGCAGGTGGGGAGAGGTGGCGCGCTGATGGGAAAGGCCCGCGAGGGTGGACAGGACCTCGGCCCTGGCCCCCTGGCCTCCGGAAGGCATCCCCGTCTCCTGGTCCCATTGCAACAGGCGAGCGGCGGCCATCAGGTGGTCGGATTCCCGCAGGTAGGCGATCAGTCGGTCGTAGGACATCCCTCCAACCTAGGAACCGAGCGTCGGGATTGCCCCTTTGCTCAGGGAAGTGTGACCACGGGATGGCAGCTGGGGCAGACGAAGATGGGCAGGGTCGAGTAGGTCGCCGTGGACACCGGACTCGGGACATCGCCGTTCTCGACGGCGATGGCGCGGACGGTTTCGGGAAGGGGCACGCTGATGGGCCCGAGGTAGGGGGGCGAAGACTTGGTCGGCGTGGACCCGTCCGTGGTGTAGTGGATGACGGCTCCCGCGGTGGCGCTGGACAGCGTCACCAGCTGGGAACCGATGTAATACCCCCCGGCTGGACTGAAGGTGGGCGCCTTGGCCGTGTCGAATTCGTAGGCTGCGCTGCCGATGCGGCTGGGAACGGATCCCGTCCCGATGGCGACGGCCTCTAGGGTGCTGCTTCCGGCCACGGCGACGGGGCCGGTGTAGGGACTCGAAGTGTTCGAAGGCGTGGACCCGTCCATTGTGTAGAAGATCTTGGCGCCCGCCGTGGCGGAGGCGATGGTCACGGTTTGGGTGCTGGTGTAGAGACCGCTGCTCGGAGTGAACGTGGGTGCGGCAGGCGCCCGGTGGAAGACGACGATGGAATAGACCAGGCTGTTCCCGTTGCTGTTGGTCACCTGCACGGGTATGGTGTCCGGATCGATGGAGTCCAGAATCACCATGGGGCTGGAGGAGCCGTTGAACGTGATGCCGTTCACATCGCCCGGCGTCCGGGGCGTGGCGGTCACCACCACGCTGGTCACGCCCTGGTCGACCGAATCCACATAGCTCCTGACACCGCCCAGGAATGTCGATGCGAATGTCCCGGGACTGGTGGATAGGGCGTTCAATGCGCTGTCGCGCGGTGGAATAGTGTACGTCGCGCTGGTCGGTTTGCTGTTGACCAGGCCGAACTTCACGGTGATGGCCTGGAGGGTCGTGGTCGCCCGGATGGACACCGAATCGCTGTAGAATTTCGAGACGGCGGTGGGCGCGGATCCATCGGTGGTGTAGAAGATGGAATCGCCCGGGGCGCTGGAGATGGCGACCTTCTGCGGGCCTGCGTAGGGCCCCCCGGCCAAGCTGAATACCGGGGAGGGTGCCGTGTCCAGGGAAATGGCGTAGGCGGCGGTGGAAACGGGGCTGGTGGTGATTCCGGCCTTGACCGCGATGGCTTGGATGGTCTCGTTGCCGGTGACCAGCAGACTTCCCGAGTAGACGGGGGAGGTGGGGCCGGGGATATCCCCGTTCGTGGTGTAGCGGATGGTGTCGCCGGTCGTGGCGCTGGCGATGGACACGGTCTCGGATCCTGTGTACGTGCCGGGAAGGGGGCTGAAGGTCGGGGTGGCGGCGGTGTCGAAGGTGATGGTGTATTTGGCGGTGGACAGGGGACTCTGGATCATTCCGGCCTTGACGGCGATGGCCTTCACGGTCTCGCTCGCGGTGATCTGGAGGCTTCCCGAATAGATCGCGGAAGCGGGGGTCGGAAGGGTGCTGTCCGTCGTGTACCGGATGGTGTCGCCCGGCGTCGCGCTGGACAGGGTCACCGACTGGACGCCCTTGTAGGAGCCGGGGACGAGGCTGAACGTCGGGGCGCGGACGGTGTCCATGGGCACCAGGCCGAGCGTGTCCGCGGGCGGGATCAGCTTGTCCTTCAGCAAGGTGTCCACCCAGGCGTGGATGGTCGCGGTGTCCAGGCCCAGGGCGACGATTTCCGCCTGCGTCTTGCCGGAATCCGCGGCCAGCAGGATCATCTCCTTGAGCAAGGAATCGCGATTCATGCCGGTGGGGAGGGTGGTGGGGAAGTTGTCCAGGCCGGCGAAGAATCCCAGCGTGTTTTGGATGGTGTCGATGGTGATTCCGGCGGGGAGTTTGCTGGGGAAGTCCTTGTAGCCCGTGTCCCTGGCGAGGACCAGCGCCGCATAGAAGGCCACAAGATCTCCCGGGCCTTTGCTGGCGAGGCTTTGGGAATTCGCCTTGCAAAGGAGGGAAAAGGCGGAGATGAGTCCGAGATCCGGCGCATTCCTCTGGACCGTGTCGTACTGGGTCAGCTTCCCGGATCCGCCCACGTCGTGGAAGTAGAGCACTGCCAACTGCACGCCGAGCTTCCACAGCTGGATCCCGACGGTATCCGGTCCGAGAGAAGCCTTCGGCGAGATCGAATCCGTGCATTGGAGGTCGCCGACCGCGATCTGGGTGCAGAAGAACCCTCCTCTGCCCGATTGGCTGCGCGTGGACCATGCCGTGGAATCGGGAATGTGGGAAGAATCGGACAATTCGAAGACCGCCAGGACTTCGAAGGCGCCCCCGGAGGTCTGGGTGTCGGGAGACGTCGCGCTTTGGCACCCCACCAGGGCGAATGCGCAAGCGGCGAGCGCTAGCAGGGGCGGGATCGGGCTGGAGTTCGGTTTCATGCGCGTGTCTCCGACGGAGCGTGGACGTCGAAGGCAATGGAAATTCCGATTCCAGCGAATGGCAAGGCCGCTTGAAATGGAGATTCAGGGGCCTTTCAATCGATTGATCCCCGTTCCTTACATCCGGTCTGGCCGGGGCTTCCCGTTGCGCTTGCTCCCGTTCTTGGCCGCATCCTGGTCCGGTGTCGCCATGGAAAGGCCTGCGGCCTGGAAGGCTGCGGCGTTGGCGGGATTCTTGGGGGCCTCCTCGAGGATCCACCTGTATTCCCTCCATCCCAGGAGCCCGGCCTTGCGCGAAGCGATGTCGCGAGCGGCATCCTGCTCGACGGCCAACTGGGCGGCGCGATCCGGATGGGACCGCAGCGAATCCCGGAAGATGCTGTCGAGATCCCCGATCAGGGAGTCGGCCTGGCGCCAACGCGCGGCGCGATCCGCGGCCAGAAGTCCGTCCGCGGGGGGCGTGAAGTCCTTGGGCTTGGAGGGCGGGGGCGGAGGAGCGACCTCTTCGTCCTTCTTGCAACCCCACAGACCCGCGAGGACGAGGGCGATGGCGATCCGGTTGACCTTCAAGTGGAGCTCCTTCCGCAACAGGCGGGCACTTCGGAGTCAAGGGTAACCAATCCACTGGCCCCGTGTCACCCCCGGATCTCGGCACCGTTGGTCCCGGTCTCCTACCTTTTCCCATTCCCATGCGAATCCTTTCGGGCATCAAACCTTCCGGGGAGATCCATTTCGGCAACTACCTGGGCATGCTGAAGCCCATGGTGGAAAGCCAATCGCGCGGCGAGCTCCTCTGCTTCGTGGCCAACCTGCACAGCCTGACCGGCGTCGCGGACGGCCACCAGATGGCGGCCTGGACCCGCCAGATGGCCATCGACATCCTGGCCCTGGGGATGGATCCGGAACGCAGCGTGTTCTGGATCCAAAGCGACGTCCCGGAGGTGGCCGAGTTCTCCTGGTACCTGTCCAACTTCACGCCGGTTGGATTGCTGGAGCGCTGCCACGCCTACAAGGACGCGATCTCGCACGGCAGGAGCCCGAATGCGGGCCTGTTCACCTACCCCGTCCTGATGGCCGCCGACATCGTGGGCTACGGGGTGGACAAGGTGCCGGTGGGGCGCGACCAGAAGCAGCACGTCGAAGTGGCGCGAGACATCGTGGGCGCCTTCAAC
>CAYXXL010000178.1:0-6386 GCA_964469025.1 uncultured Fibrobacteria bacterium | reverse complement strand
TTGCGGATCATGGTGACGGGTTCGTCGACGTATCTCGCGCCCTGTACGATTTCCCGACGCCGAGGCGATTTTGGCCTGTGCAGGTTCCGGTCCTGGCGGGGCTTGGGCCTGGTGCTTGGAATTGGAGCGCAGGACATGCCTTGAAGATAGGCTCTGCGCAGGACAGCGGGGGCCCGATTGGCCCCGGTGCTCGATCCGACCGCAGCGGCCCCGCTGGGGCTCCGACTTTGCGCAGCAAAGCCGGAGCTGCAAGCCCGAGCGCAGCCCCTGGGGCGGGCGCTGGCGGCCGTTCTCGGGCTTGTCCTGCGCCGACACCGCCGCTGGAGCGTGGCCGCCGCCAAGCGGGGCCTTGGCCCGGGACGCTGGGCCTAATGGCGCTCTTGTGCCCCAAGGCCGGACATTTGCCGGAGGCAAGCGCGAGGAGCCGTCGGCGACGAGAGGCGGGCACCAACGCGGCTATTAGGAGCACGTCCCGCCACGCTCCCCCGACCCGGATGGGGCGGATGGGCTGAACGCCTGGAGGCCCGCGGCGGTGTGGTCGTTCCCCGAAATGAAAGCGCCCCGATCCATCGTGGACCGAGGCGCTCGCCGCTGTGCGGCTTTGGGGCCGATTACTTCTTGGCGAGCTTGCGGGCCGAGGCCGTCTTTGCGGCCTTCTTCAGGTCAGCGGACTTCACGCCCGTGACGTCGGTGATGATGTCCCAAGCGATGCCGTGCTCCAGCATCTTGCGGGCATCTTCCAGCTTGCCTTCCAGTTTACCCTTCGCCTCCAGCCACTCGAGAGCTTCGGATCGGAGTTGTGTCTTTTTCATGTAGGCCTCGACTTCCTTGAGGGTCAATTTACCGACTTCCGCGACCAAAGTGAAGAGGTTGCGGTATTCGTCGGGGGAAACGATGGTCTTCAAGGCCTCGGCTCCCCGGAAAACCTTCTCCGCCCGGCTCTGCGGTCCTGCCATCGCGCCCCGCAAGGCTTGGGCAATCGCGTTGCGAGCCCCCGCCCAGGCGGAATACTCCTCTCGCGACACCTCGCGCACCAGCGTCTCGAAGTGCAGCCACACCCGGCCCCGGCTCTCCGAATGAACGCTGTTGGCAATCCGGGCCGGCTTGAGGTCAGTCACCAAAGCGACCGGCACGACCTCGTCCTTCGGGAAGCGCTCCAGCAAGTCGATGTAATAGTGGGCCGTGCGATGAAGATTCACAGACTGCGCCGTTGCCCAATGCTCGACCAACACCACCAGGACCACCGAACGCTTGGCGAAGGTGTAGCGGATGTTCAGGTCCATCACGTAGCCCTTGCGGGCCAGGTCGTGCTTGCGCGTGGTGGTGTTCAGAAACTCCCACCCCAAGGGCTTTCCCCACGCCTTTGCCACATCGGGAACAAGGAACTCCAGGGCATCCGCCGGATGACTCTTGAGAAGCTCCTTGATCGCCTGGTCCAGGTCGGTCAGGCGCTCGCGCGGTGGGTTCTGCTTCGGCATCCCGGTCAATGTAGCCCCTCCGTCTTTGCCGCAATCTGTCGTTCCGCCGGATGGCACCTGGCGTGGACTTCCTTGGCCCGGGTCTGGGAGACGTGGGTGTAGATCTGGGTGGATTCGAGGTTCTTGTGGCCCAGGATCTCCTGGACGGCCCGCAGGTCGGCCCCGTTTTCCATCAAGAGCGTCGCGCAGGTGTGGCGCATCAGGTGGCAGCTTGCCCCCGTTCGATCGATCCCGGCTCGGCGCAAATACGCCTTCACCATCGCCCCGAGGGTGATTTCCGAGAGTGCCTCTCCCGTGGCCGTCAGCCACAAGGCACCGCCGTCGTCCACCAAAGCCCAGTGCAGCCGCACCCGGTCCAGGTAGGCCCGGATCCATTCCAGCGCCCGGGATCCGATGGGGACGTACCGATCCCGTCCCCCTTTGCCGCGATGGACAAACACCAGGCCCCTCTCCCAATGGACATCCTGGATTCGCAGGTGGGCCAGCTCGGAACGGCGGATCCCCGTGGAATAGAGCACTTCCAGCAAGGCCCGGTCCCGCAGCCCCACCAACGCTTGGACGTCGGGTCCGGAAAGCACTTGTTCCACCTCTTCGACCCGGAGAATCCCTTGGGGAAGGGGTTTGCGAAAACCCCGGATGCGCAGTTCCTCGGCAGGCTCGGTGGCCATGATTCCTTGGGACACGCACCAACGGCAGTACAGGCGGATTCCGACAAGGTGTTGGCAGAAAGCCGATTGTGCCTGGCTGCGGCCCATCAGCCAACGCCGAAACGACATGGCCTGGCGGGGCGTGAAGTCCTTGGGTTCGCAAAGGCCCGCAAGGTCGGCGTATTCGACCAGACGGCGCAACGAGGCTTGACGGATCTTGACCGTAGCTGGCGAAAACCCCCGCACCCGCAGATCCTCCAGCCAGCGGGATCCCCATTGCTGCAACTGCGTGCGGGTGGGCACCTGCCAGGCCCTGGACTCGGAGGCCCCTTTGCGTCTCACGCCGCCACTTCCAGAGGCCGGGACACCCTCGACCCGTTCGCCTCGTGCCGTGGGTGCGACATCACGGAGTCCGTTTTCCCTTCCCTATAGGCGTTCGCGACCACCCCGACCGGGCGGCCTTTGGGAAGGGGTGTCTCGCGGGTTGATGCCTCTGAAAACCCCATACTAGCTGGCTTTGCGGGCGAAGTGGCTACGACGCCGCCCGGGCGGACCACTTCCCGACCATCCCCCGACCGGTCCAGGGTTTGCCCCGACCACCTAGTGCAAAACCCCGCCCAGGTGCCGTCGTAGCGGCGGGTGGGATGCTTCTCCCGCAGGGCCGACACGCTCAAAAGGCCCGAAGCCACCAGGCCCGGGGATGATTCCTCCAGGCAGGAAATCCGGTAGCTGCTGCCCTGAGGACTGCGGGACACGGTCACCAGCTCCAGTTCCTCCAAACGGCGCAGGTGGACTTTCAATTGGGTATCGCCCCAGTGCGTGCGCTCCCGCACCCAACGGCGGGTAAACCGAAACAGGTCCGGGGCGCATCCTTCCTCCCCTGCGGCCTCTCGCACCTGTTCGCACAGCACACGCCACAGCCTGGCCGTCTGCGGTGGCAGGTCGTCGAGGCTTCGACCCAGGGCATGGGCGGCAAGAAGCGTCGCAAGCTCGATGTCGTCCAGGTCCACCTCGATGAAGCGTCCGTGTCCGTCCTGGTGGACCGGCTTTGTGTGCTGGTGGCAAAGCGCCACCACCGACACCAGCGACAGGTACTTGACCTGGTCGCGGCGGGTGCGGGTCTGGTGGCTGGCAAAGGTCAGGTCGCGGGCGTAGGGGTTCACCACGTCCAATGGCTCCAACAGGCGCTGGACGTTGCGCCAAAGATCCAGGCGGGATGCCGTCTCGCGTCGCGCGACCATGCCTTCCCGCGTCAGGATCTCCCGCTGCCTTCGGTGGATGGCCTGCGTCTGTTCCCGGCTCTCGTCGACCGAGAGCACCAGACACCGGTTTTGGAGTTCCGGATCCACGTCGGGATTGGTCGTGGTCATCGCCAAGGCCACAGGCCCTTCCGTGCGGTATTCCTTGGTCACCAGTTGCCCGGATTCCGGATCCTTGGTCGTGCTGGCCATCGACAGAACACCGTCCGACTGCAAGAGCTTCAACGAGTACGAGGCCCGCCGCGCCCCCTCCTCCTCGGCGATGGACAAAACCTTGTGCCGCAAATCGAGGTTGCCCATGTAGAAGAGGCTTTGGCCAGACATCGCCGAGTACCTGACAACGGCTTCGTCCGGCATGGTGCGCAGGATCCCTTCCAGCAAGGACGACTTGCCCGCCGCGCTGCTCGACTGGATCAAAAGGCCCAGAGGGCTTTCCAGGTGGCGACTGGTGAGGGCGAGCCAGCACAGGAGCTTGTTCACGATCTCGCCCACCACCCCTGAGGCTTCCAGGTCCGAGAGAAGCCGCAGGAGGTAGCCCCGCTCCCGCAGCACCGAGAGCGCCGCCTCCCGATCGGGCTCCGAGAGCACCACCGAGGGAACGACAGGAGGGCGCCGGGCCTCCTCCACCTGGGCGCGGACCCGATCCTCCAACAGGACCACCAGACGGCCCAGATCGCGCTTGACCACCTCCCCGTCCACGCCCAGCTCGATGCCGGCCACGCGGACAAACGCCTCCCGCGCCTTGGACAGGTACAGGTCCAAGGTGTCGAGGTGGAAGTGCGGACCTTTCGTGACCCGCAGATTCAACCGCAGAGCTTCCAGGGAGCGGACGCGGGACAGGCCCAGGATCCGCCAATGACGGTCCCCCGAGGTCCAAAGAAGGACTTCGCCCTCCTCGACAAGTTCTGACGGAGTCGTGGGAACGGGTGCGGGTGCGGGATCCGGGGCCTTGGGTGCGGCGAGCGGAGACACGGCGGCTAGGGAAGGATGGGCCGGGACGGGATCGGGGTACAGCCGCTCGCTCAGCCAGGTGGAACGGGCCAGGGCATCCCGCAAGGCGCCTTGGGGGTCCGAGAAGGAACGCGCCAAGTCGTTGACGTCCTGGCCACGCGGCAAGGCCATGCGCTGGACCTCCAAGCCCTCCGCAGCCAGGCGGGGGGCCAGCTCCGAGGCCGCGCTGTCGCCTGCCTCGTCGGCATCGAAGGCGATCACCACGCGGCCCAAGCCGGACTCGGTCAGAAACTGCCACAGGTCATTCCCCACGCCGCGCACACCGTAGGCGCAGGTGACATGGCGAAAGCCCCAGCGCCAAAGCGTCAGGGCGTCCAGGATGGCTTCGCACAGGATCAGCGTCCCGCCCGCCTGCCGAGCCGATTCCAGGGCAGCGGAACCGTTGAAGACGCCCCGCGTCGGGCCGGGTAGATAGAGGTGGTTGGGAGTCCCGGCCCGAAGACCCGTATTCACCTTGCGGCCGTACAGGTCCCAAACCATCCGCTGGCCCCGCGACGCCCACTGGCCGGATACCGCCTCGCCCAGGATCGGGACCACCAGCGACCCGCAAAGGTGCTCGTGTCCGGTGTCGCGGTACACGCCCAGGCGCTGCAACTGCTCGCGCAGCTCGGCGCAGCGCCGGATCTGCTTGTCGGGGATGCAAAGACCCAAGGAACGGTCGGCGATGCCCAGCCGGAAGGTCTGGACCAGATCGGCATCCCAAAGGCCCCGGTGCTCCAGGTACTCGCGGGCGGAGTCGGATTCCGTCAAGCATCCGTGGTAGTGCTCCACCACCGACCACAGGACATCCTGGTCCGTGCTCTCGCGGGTCGCACCAAACCGCATCGGAGGAAACGCCGAAACCCCGGCGGCGGCGGGCGGCGAGGGATCGCAGCTAGAAAAAGAAGCGGCGGCGGCTGGAACAAGCTCGCGCAACGCCGACACCGCCTCGCGAAGGCCAAGATTGCGGGTCTGCATCAGCCAATCCACCGCCGAGCCCCCCTTGCCGCACCCGAAGCAGTGCCAAAGGCCCTTGGACGGGGTCACCCGAAAGCTGGGCGTGGTCTCGGCGTGAAACGGGCAAAGGCCCACCAGATCGGCACCGGCAGGCGACAGCTTCACCCCGTGCGACCGGACAAGGCCCAAAAGATCGACCGAACGCTTCAGGTGGTCCAACTCCATCGCTCGTCCGTCCATGCTCGGCCTCCTCCGTCAGAGCCCGCCCGCCGAAATTTTGGCAAGGGGGGTGATGAACTTTTTTCATGCCCCTGCGAAATTACCGTGCTAGCGTTATATTGTCAAGGCGGTAACATCATCGCCGTATTTTTAGAAGGAGATGAGCATCGGCAAGCAACTCAAAAACGCCCGTCTCAGCGCCGGGCTTACCCAGATCCAGCTGTCCAAGGCTTCCGGGGTTTCTCAAGGCGCGATCACCGCCTACGAGAACGACCTCCAGAATCCCACGGCCGAGAAGCTGGCCTCGCTGGCAAAGGCCCTCGGCGTGCCCATGGAAACCCTGCTCGATCCCGAAGCCATCGCGCAGACGCCAGAGCCGGACAACAGGCTCCACGGCAACAGCGGCCCCATGCAGACGCACAAGATCGTCCTCCAGCTCTCTCCGGAGGCGCAGAAGGCCGTCTTGCAGTTCGCCAAGGCATTGCTCCTGAAGGAATCGACCAGGGCTCACAGGCAGCGCAAAAAGGCCGCCTGACACGCTCCGTCCGCTGGAAGTTCAGGCTAGGAAACACGGCTCCCGCCGGTCAACGGCGGGAATGCGGAGCCTATTCCTTTCAAGAAGAGAGGAGAGACAGAAAATGTCTCACCATCTCCCACCAAGCACAAATCCCACCCCATCCCATCAGGCCGTTACGCAGTAACGGAGGACTCCCATGGCAAAGACACCCGCTCAACGGCAAGCCGAATTCCGAGCCAACCGGCACAAAGCCGGGGCCGACGGCAACGGGCAACGACGCCTGAACGCCTGGCTGGACACCAGCGCCGCACTCGCCTTG
>CAYXXL010000177.1:0-6402 GCA_964469025.1 uncultured Fibrobacteria bacterium | reverse complement strand
CTGCATGCGGCGGGGGTCCCGAGCGCGGGGGTCTCGGGGGTGGACGGAGCCTTGTTCCGGGCCACGCCTCTGCGGGACGACGGCGGCCTGGGCCGGGTGGGCCGCGTGACCTCCTGCGATCCTTCCTTGCTGTTCGCCCTGTGGGGGGCCGGATTCCTCCCGGTGGTCTCGCCCGTGAGCCTGGGGCCCGACGGCGAATCCTGGAACGTGAACGCCGACGACGCGGCCTCGTTCCTGGCGCAGACCCTGGACGCGTCCAGCCTGGTCTACATCTCGGACGTTCCCGGGGTCCTGCGCGACGGGGAGCGGATCGCGGAGCTGGACCCGGCCGCGATCGAAGCGCTGATCTCCTCGGGGGTGGCCACCGACGGCATGATCCCCAAGCTGCGCGGCTGCGCGGCCACGGTGGCCGGAGGAGCGGAGAGGGTCATCATCTCGGGGTGGCCGGGTGCGGGCTCGCTCGAACGGATCCTGGGCGGGGAATCCGGAACCGTCATCCGGTTTCCGGCCCGCGGGTGAAGATCGTCTTCCTGGGGACCCCCCCCATCGCCGCCACCTGCCTCCAGGCGCTGGCCCAAGACGGTCGTCACCGGATCCTGTCCGTGGCCACCCACCCCGACCGCGTCGCGGGGCGCGGCTTGAGGAGCGTGCCCACCGCGGTCAAGGAAACCGCCCGAGCGCTGGGACTTCCCGTGCTCGAAGTCGCCGACGCCAAGGACCCCGCGTTCGCACGGGACTTGGCGGCACTGGAGGCCGACCTCCTGGTGGTGGTGGCCTTCGTGATCCTTCCCACGCCCGTACTGCTTGCCGCGAGGCTGGGTGCCGTGAACCTCCACGGTTCGCTCCTGCCGCGCTGGCGGGGAGCCGCCCCCGTCCAACGCTGCTTGGAGGCCGGGGAGCCGGAAACGGGGGCCACGGTATTCCGCCTGGACGCTGGTGTGGACACGGGGGGCATCGTGGCCCAGGAAAGGATCGTGGTCGGGCCCGACGAGACCGCCGGAGAGGTCCTCGAACGGCTCGGAGCCCTGGGGGGACCTTTGCTGTCGCGGGCTTTGGATCATCTGGAGGCGCATCCCGAGGATCGCGGAATTCCCCAGGATCCGCGGCTCGCCACCCGTGCGCCCAAGCTGTTCCCCGAGGAGGGAGCCCTCGACTGGTCGCTTCCCGCGGTGCGGCTGCACGACAAGATCCGCGCCTTCCATCCCTCTCCGGGAGCCTGGTGCCGACCGGGCGGGATCCTTGTCAAGATCTGGCGCACGCGCGTCCTCCCGGAATCCGCGGCCGCGGTCGCGGCGGGCAGCGCCGCGCGCCTTCCCGATGGCCGGGTGGTGGTCGGCTGCGGCACGGGCACCCTGGAACTGTTGGAGATGCAACCCGAGGGTCGGCGTCGCCAGAGCGGCGCCGACTGGTTCAACGGACTGCGCGCCACCGGTCCGGTGGCGCTCTCTTGATCCCCGGCTACGCCGCCCGCAGAGCCGCTCTCCTGTCCCTGCTGGAATTCGAACACGAAGACCGCCCGGTGGCCGAGACCCTTTCCTTTGATCGGGAGCTGGATCCGCGCGACCACGCCCTGGCCCTCCAGATCGCTTCCACCACCGTGCGCTGGAAGGCGCTGCTGGACCACCATCTCGCACCCTTCCTGCGCACGCGAACGACCCCGGACCTGCTTTGGATCCTGCGCCTGTCGGTGGCCCAGGCCCACCTCCTGAAACGGATTCCCATCCACTCCGCGGTCGACCTGGGAGTGGAACTGGCCAGGGAAGCCGGAGGGACCAAGGCCGCTGGTTTCGCCAATGCCGTGTTGCGCCGAGCCGCGCACAACCCCGTCCAACGTCCGCAGGGCGAGGACGCGGCCTCCTTGTCCATCCGCCATTCCCACCCCGAGTGGCTGGTGGAGCGCTGGCTTTCCCGGCACGGCCCGGAAGCGACCGTGTCCATGTTGAAGGCGGGGAACGCGGATCCCGCCCTGTGGGTCCGGGTGCGTCCGGGGACCGCGGACCTTCCCTGGACACCGGAACAGGTCCTCGAATCCGCACACTCGGGTCTGTTCGTCCGTCCCGACCTGCCACGCGACCAAGTCCTCGCCTGCGCCGCCTTCCGACGCGGCGATCTGGCCCTCCAGGATCCCGCCTCCGGCGCGGTGGCGCTCGAACTGGCTCCCCACCTTCGACCCGGCGCGATCCTGGTGGACCTTTGCTCCGCACCGGGCGGGAAGATCTGCTGCCTTCGCGACGCCGGGATGCTGGGCGGGGTGCGCACGGTGGCCCTGGACAACTCCGGCTTCCGCCAGCGGCGGACCCGGAACGGATTTTGGCTGCGGTCCATCCCCGCGCTGGTGGGCATCGCCGACGGTCTGCACCCACCTTTGCGCCCCCGTTCGGTCGACATCGTCCTTTTGGACGCGCCCTGCTCCAACCTGGGCGTCCTTTCGCGGCGACCGGAGGCGCGGTGGCGAGCCCAGCCCGTGGACCCCGCACGCCACGGCGAGTTGCAGCGCAGGCTGCTGGATTCGGCCCTGGACATCGCGAAGCCGGGGGGCGTCGTGCTGTATTCGGTCTGCTCCACCGAACCCGAGGAATGCGACGAGGTGGCACAGGCGCTGGAAGGACGCGCCGAGATCCTCTCCCGGAGCCTCCGCCTGCCCGGGCAGGGAGGGTGGGACGGATTCTTCTCCGTGTTGGCGAGGGTCGACGACTCCTCGAAGGCCTAAATTGCGAAGCCAGGAGGTGATCATGCGCCACTGGCTCCTGAAATCAGAACCCGACGCCTATTCGTGGGCCGATCTCGCGCGGGACAAGAAGGGTCGATGGGACGGGGTGCGCAACTACACGGCCCGGAACAACCTGCGCTCCATGGTCAAGGGCGACCTGTGCCTGTTCTACCACTCGGTGAGCGAAAAGGCCGTGGTGGGGATTTGCAAGGTGGTCGGCACCGCCTACCCCGACCCGACCGCGGAAAAGGGCGACTGGTCCTGCGTGGACGTGGCCCCGGTGCGGAAGCTCAAGACCCCCGTGGAACTCGTGGCGATCAAGAACGATCCCGCCCTTTCCAAGATCGAGCTCTTGCGCCTTGGCCGGCTCTCGGTGGTGCCGCTGACGGAGGCGGAATTCCTGCGGATCGTGGAGATGGGTGCCTGATCCGGCGACAGGCCCCGGTCAGACGGCCTGGACGCGCCGGAAAAACACCATCATCTGCCGGTCCACCACCGCGTGGTGCTCGTGGAACCAGGGGATCACCTCGTGGCGGAGGATCCCCGCGGCGTGGATTCCGGTCCGATCGATCCGCGCCTCGTGCAGGACCTGGCCCAGGTCGCGCAGGAACTTCTTGTGCCCGACCCGGCTGCTTTCCAGGAGTGGGCAGTTGAACGACTCCATCGCGGCTTCCTCGGCGCGGAACAGATCCATCGCCGTGCTCCCGGTGGCCCGGAAGGCTTCCACGATCGCGGTGTCGTCGGTGTGGTGCACCAGGAAATCGGAGAGCGAGCGCAGGGAATCCACCACCTTGAGGTAAGCGACTTCCAGTTGCTCGAGATCGAACTGCGAGGTCATCCGCCCGATGCTACCATCGGTTTTGCCGACGTGCCAGTCCCCTGGAAGTTCCAGAGACTAAGATTCCCTGGATCCGCGGGAGGGATCAGATGGAGAAATCCGCCCCATTGGTGGGCGTGGTCATGGGTTCGCGCAGCGACTGGGAAACGATGTCCCAGGCGACGGAGATCCTGCGCCTGATGGGAATCCCCTATGAAACCAGGGTGGTTTCCGCGCACCGCACGCCCGATCTTCTGGCCGAATACGCCAAGTCCGCGCGGGAACGCGGTCTGCGGCTGATCATCGCGGGTGCCGGGGGGGCGGCCCATCTTCCCGGAATGCTCGCGGCCTTCGGTCCCGTGCCCGTCCTGGGAGTTCCCGTCCAGTCCAAGGCCCTGTCGGGGGTGGATTCCCTCCATTCCATCGTGCAGATGCCGCGAGGAGTCCCCGTGGCCACCTTCGCCATCGGTCCCGCCGGGGCCGCCAATGCCGCGCTGTTCGCCGCATCCGTGCTGGCGCCGGAAATGCCCGATGTCCGGAAGGCTCTGGACGATTTCCGGGAGCGGCAGACCCAATCGGTGCTGGACGAGGCCCCTCTGGAGGGAGCTTGAGTTCCTTCCTGCCCCCGGGCTCCCGTCTTGGAATCCTGGGTGGCGGCCAGCTGGGACGGTACATGGCCATCGCCGCCCAGCAGCGCGGCTACCGCGTCGCCGTCCTGGACCCGGAACCCGACGCTCCCGCGCAGCAGGTCGCGCACGAGTCGATCACGGCCCCCTACGACGACCCCGAGGCCTTGGAGCGGTTGGCCTCGCTTTGCCAAGTGGTCACCTTCGAGTTCGAGAACGTCCCGGCCTCCTCGCTCGAGCCCTTCGCCCGGCGCGGGGTGGCCATTCGGCCTGGTCCCGAGGCTTTGGCCATCTGCCAGGACCGCATCGCCGAGAAGACCCTCGTCGGAGCCTGCGGGATCGAGACGGCGTCCTGGAAAACCATCCGGGGGGAGAGCGACTTGGGACCCGCCTTGGCGGCCCTGGGAGGCTCGGGGATCCTGAAGACCGCCCGCTCCGGCTACGATGGCAAGGGGCAGGCGCGGGTGGAGACGCTTCTTGCCGCCCGCGAGGCCTACGCGAGCTTCGGGGGGGTGGACTGCGTCCTGGAGGGGATCGTCCCTTTCGCCCTGGAGTGCTCGGTCCTGGCCGCCCGCGACGTCCACGGTTCCTGCGCCACCTATCCCGTCTGCGAGAACGCGCACTTCCGGCACATCCTGGATGTCACGATCTGTCCCGCACGCGTGGGCGAAGCGGCGGCGCGGACCATGCGAGGGCATACCGCCCGGCTGGCGGAAGAGCTGGAGTACGTGGGGCACCTGGCGGTGGAGTTCTTCGTGCTGCCCGATGGCCGCGTGCTGGTCAACGAGATCGCACCGCGTCCGCACAACTCGGGACACCTCACGCTGGACGCCGCCGACAACAGCCAGTTCGAGCAGCATGTCCGCTGCGTGCTGGGCTGGCCCGTCGCGCCCTACGAACAAGCCGTGCCCGCCGCCGCCATGGCCAACCTCCTGGGCGACGGTTGGAACGCGGGCGAACCCCGTTGGGAAGCCCTGACGGAATTCCCGGAGGTCCGGCTGCATCTCTACGGAAAGGCTCGGGCGCGCACGGGACGGAAGATGGGGCATCTGACCGCGATGGCGGAATCCGTCGAGCACGCCCAATCGCTGGTGCTGGAAGCCAGGCAGGCCCTGTTCGGCTGATCGGTCAGGAACCGAACGCCAGGCGCCTCCAGGCCCTGGTGTAGCGCTCGAGGCGACCGATGTCCGATGCCGTCACGTGCTCCAGGCGTCGGACGTCCAGGTTGGATTCCAGGTCGGAAAGCTTGACCTTGCGGGCGAGCGGGTGGGCGGCCGCCCTCTCCACGGCATCCTCGTAGGCTTCGCCGTCGCGGCGGGTCAGGGCGTCCACGCCGTCCACGATGTTGGCCGGGAATCCCTGCTCCCGCAGGTCTCGCAGGGTGAGGGAGGAATCCTCCACCACGTCGTGCAGGGCCGCCAGGGTCGCCGTGTCCAGGTCTTCCTTGCAGGCAGCCACCACCTGAAGGATGTGGAGAAGGTAGGGGCGGCCACCACGGTCCACGTGCCCGCTGTGGATCTGGACGGCCAGGCGAAGGGCCTTGTCCAGCATGTGTTCCGGAACATCCATGTGGAGTCTGCGCGTATCCGAGTGCACAGGGTCCAATCTAGGTTTGTTTCCACCGCGGATCGGGAGGCACGCGCTTGGCGCGCGGTCCTCCCGAGGAGAGGGGCTGCCAGGCGCTCTTGACATCCTCCCACCAACCCCCTAGTTTCTCTCCAGCATCCCTACTGACCTGGTATGCTTAGGAGACGATCATGCCCGTGTTCGAAGACAACAGCCTTTCCATCGGCCACACCCCGCTTGTTCGCCTCAACCATGTGGTCGCCCCCAACGGTGCGAAGGTCTACGCCAAGATCGAAGGCCGCAATCCCGCCTATTCCGTGAAGTGCCGGATCGGGGCCAACATGATCTGGGACGCGGAAAAGCGCGGCTTGCTCAAGCCCGGTGTGGAGATCGTCGAGCCCACCTCGGGGAACACCGGCATCGCCTTGGCGTTCGTGGCCGCCTCGCGGGGCTACCCCATCACCATCGTGATGCCCGAGACCATGAGCATCGAGCGTCGCAAGGTCCTCAAGGCCCTGGGCGCGCGCATCATCCTCACCGAGGGCCCCAAGGGCATGAAGGGCGCCGTGGCCAAGGCCCAGGAGATCGCGGATTCCGACAAGGCGCGCTATTTCATCCCCCAGCAGTTCGAGAATCCCGCGAATCCCGCAGTCCACGAGCGCACCACCGGTCCGGAGATCTGG
>CAYXXL010000176.1:0-6444 GCA_964469025.1 uncultured Fibrobacteria bacterium | reverse complement strand
GTGGCCGTCCCCGACTCCCTATCTCCCACGCAGTGGCTCCTTCCGGTCGCGTCGGGATCGGCGGCCCCGGGCGATTCGGTCCGGCCCGTCCCCACGGAACAATGGGAGGAGGGCAGGAGCGGGCGGCCCGTGGCCCCGGCCCAGCCGTGGATTCCGGTGACCGGAGGCGAACGCGCACCCCTCTACGGTTGGTTTAGGGACATCGACGGCAACGGCGCGGTGGACCAGGCCGTGGTCGTCTTCTCCAAGACTCCCAAGACGCGGCCAGGCATGCTCCTCCTCTGGCCATCCGCCTCCAACGGCTTCGACACGGCCAAGGTGGACAGCGGCGCGTGGAACCTGAACCCGGACGGCTTGTCGACCACCATCCCTGTCGGGCCTTTCGCCCAGGGCGTCACAGCCTCTCCCACGACCAACCTGGGACAATGGCTGTCGGCCGGCGCGTGGAGTTTCCCGATGTACGACAGCGTCGCCCCGGTCCTGGTCTCCGCCACGGTGCGGTACGCCGCCCAGGCCGGTGCCCCCGACACGCTGCACGTGCGCTGGAGCGAGCCCATCGACTGGAGCGGTTCCGGATCGCTGGTGCGCCATCGATATCTCGGGATCGGAAATCCGGTGGTCGCCCTGAACGACCAGCCCGATCCCGACGGCTTGGGAGAACAGATCCTGATGTCCTCCGACACCATCCAGCTGCGCAGGGGGGATTCGGCGGCGTTTTCCGCGGGCAGCGTGTCCGACCATTTCGGCAATGTCGTCCCGGAACTCACCCGCTGGGTGCCCGTGAGCTTCGGGCTGCGCCCGATCCAGATCAGCTTCACCTTCCAGAACTACATGGAATACACCGGGTGGAATCCTCCGTCCGGGGCGCCGATGCAGGTCTGGATGCGCGGTCGCGGCGACGCCGTGTGGCTGAACACCGACGGCACCGCCGTGTCGGACACCACCCACGTGATCGGCGCGACCATCACCATCAACAACCCCATCGGCGGGTCGGTCTACATCTACGACAACGCGGGGATCTTCGTCGCCTCGCTGGATCTCTCCCCGATCGCCGCCCTGGCCGCCCAGGACAGGCTCCCCACCGACCCATCGGGCATGTACCAGGTCAAGATCAACTGGACCGGAATGACGGAAAACGGCGAATGGTCCTCCAGCGGGATCTATCTCATGCGCCTGGTGCTGAAGGGGGCGGGGCTCCACGGCGGCACCGCGACGGGCATCTTCAACCAGGTGTACAAGCTCGGCTTCAAGCGGCCGACCAAGTAGGGGGACGGCTGCCATGCGCGTGATCCATTCCCTCCTGTGGGTGGGCCTGTTCGCGGGGCATGCCCTCGCCGGGACCATTGACCTGACCTGCGCCACCTGCGGGCGGCGGGCGTTGGATTCCGCCAACCTGAGCATCGACCCCGTCCGGGTGAACCAGGTGGGGTACCGCAACGACGACCCGCACAAGCGCGCCTACGTGGGCGCGCCGAAGGCCACCACCTTCAGCGTGGTTCGTTCCAACGGGACCGTTGCCTTCGCGGGAACGCTCCAGAACCAGGGGACGTTCCCCTACAAGGGACGGATCCTGATCAAGGGCTACTACAACTCCATCACGCCCCTCTACCAGTTCCAGAACACCAACGACACCGATTCCGCCTCGGCGACCTCCAGCGAGGCCGTCTGGACCGCGGATTTCGGCGCGTTGACGGATTCCGGCACCTTCCGGGTGGCGGTGGGTCCCGACACGTCCCATCCCTTCGACATCCGGATGACCGTCTACAACGACGTCTTCGAGAACTCCCTCAAGTACTTCGGGATCGAGCGCTCCGGCGACAACGATTCCTGGATGCACGGGCCCAGCCATCTCAAGGACGGATCGGGCAGGCCCGGGGGCGCCGCGAACGCGGGGAGTCTGGCCGGTGGCTGGTACGATTGCGGCGACTACTTCAAGGTGGGCCAGACCGACGCCTACGCCTTCACCAACCTGATGCTGGCCTACACCCTCTGGCCCCAGAAGGCCGAGGACCGGTACGGATCGTCCTATCTGGACACGATTCCTTTCGGAAACGACGGCATTCCGGACCTGTTGCGCGAAGCCAAGATCGGTGCCGACTACGTGGTGAAGCTCTACAGGGCGTCCCTGGCCGACGGACTGGTCGCGAAGAACGACATGTACCAGGAGGTGGGCGTCTGGAGCAACGACCACCAGTACTGGGACCAGCCCGAGAAGCAGGATGCGGCCCCCATCGCCCAAGGCGGTCCTCCGCGACCCGTCGACGCCGGGGCTGGCGCCGCCGTGGCGGCGGCCTACGCGGGGTCGCTGGCCCTGTTCGCCAAGGCCTGGGTCCCGTTCGACCCGGTCTATGCCGATTCCTGTCTGCAGATCGCGAAGAGCATCTACGCCAAGGTGGTGATCCCGAACCGGACCACCCCGGGATTCGCCCCCACCGCCTTCTACGTCACCGAAGGCCGCTGGGACGACGACCTCGCCTGGGCCGCGACGGGGCTCTGGTACGCCACCGGAGACACCTCCTACAAGTACGACCTGATGGAGAACACCACCTACGGGAACAATCCCGGGTACGTGTTCAATCAGGCGACGTTCAAGGCGGGGTTCCTGGCCATGCACTCCTCCCATCTCTTCTCGCCGGGGGGATGGGTCATGGACTACCAGAACACCTTCATCCAGCCCATCTGGGCGCTGTGGGACCTCTTCTACAAGACCGACGCCCTGGCCGCCAAATGGAAGATCCAGCCCGCCGAGGCGCAGGACATGCGTGCGCGCATCCTGGCCCTGGTGGGGACGCGCTACGCCTCGGAGAGCACCAACGGGGGGCCGGCCTACGCCGGCACGAACGTCCATGTCATGCGGCCCTACGACCTGGTCTGGACTTCGGAGACCTGGGGCATGAACCGCTACAACCTGGGAGGCCTGCTTCCCATCGTGGCCTACCACGAAATGATCAAGGGCGACAGCGCGGCCTCGGCGTCCAACTACTGGAACGTCATCCTGGACAACATGAACTACAACCTGGGGGCCAATCCCTGGGACATCAGCTTCCAGATGGGGGCGGGATCCAAGAATCTGCAGCACCCGCACAACCGCATCGCCAATCCCGAGGGCTACAACGCCGGCGGCATTCCCTACCCGTACCGCTCGCCCAAGGGAGCCCTGATGGGCGGATCCATCCCGGGACAACTTCTGCGCGACGAATGGGACAAGTACGACGTGACGGAAACTTGCATCGACTTCGCGGCGCAGGTGGTGCTGCCCTCCCAGTACCTGGCCTTGGATCTTCCCCCGGACACGACAGGTCCCGTCTTCTCCAACGTGGTCGTGGTCTGGGTCTCGGACACCTCCGCCATCGTCTCCTGGCAGACCGACAAGCTGTCCATGGATTCCCTCCGCTACAGCCTGAGCCCGGGCGGACCGGCGGTGGGAACCGCGGTGGGAGCGCTGGGCAAGAACAAGTCCGCCACCCTGACGGGGCTTTCGCCCGCCACCACCTACTACTTCTGGTTCAAGGGGACGGACATCTACAACATGGTGTCCTCCGACAACAATCGCGGTCGCGACTACCAGTTCACCACCACCAGCGCGGCGGCACCTCTCCCTTCGATCTCCGACGTCAAGGCGTGCAACATCGGGTCCGTCAAGGCCACCATCTTCTGGTGGACGGACGTTCCCTCCACTTCGGAGGTGGACTACTACCCGGAAGCGACGCCTTCCGCCAAGGTGTCCGTGGTGGGCGACGACGAAGGCGTGCCGGGGCGGTTCCACAAGGTGACGCTCAAGGGGCTGGCCCCCAACACCGCCTACCGCTACGACGTGGTGTCGGGAGGCGCGAAGGACGACAGCGGGGGACTGGACTACCGCTTCGTCACCCAGACGGATTTCGCCAACTACACCATCCAGATCCTGGCCACCAACAAGAACAACAGCGGTGCCGGCGCGCACTTCTACGTCGAGGTGGCCAACAACGAGAACAAGCCCTACGTGGGGCTGCAACTCCGGCTCTACTTCCAGACCGACGCGACCACGGCAGCGACGGTCGTGGCACACACCAACGACGACGCGATCTTCGGCGTCACCGGCACCGTGATCCAGTCCGGTAGTGGCGTGGTGACCGTCGGTTCGGCGGTGGCCGTGACCGGAAAGGCCGGTTACTGGTACCTCCCCATCGTCATCAACGACACGTTGCCCGTGGCCGGTCGGGCGCGCATCGAGCTGAAGATGGACAACAGCAACTGGAACCCCCAACCCTGGTCCGTGTTCAACACCGGATGGTCGCTGGTGCCGCACACCACGCCGGTCGCCTTCCCCGGAGTGGACATGACCCTGGCGGACCTGTGGGCCGGTCCAGACGAAGTGCAGATGCGAAACGGGGCTCCGGTGGTCGCCTACGTGCAGGACCCCTACATCGCCGCCTATTCCAACGGCGTGCACATCTACGGGTACACCCCGGATGGCGACCTGCCCCAGATCCCGCGTTCGGTGGCCTTCACCTTCACGGGACCGCTGCCGAGCCCCGCGACCTCGGTGAAGCAGGACACGTTCCCCGTCCACTTCTCGGGTCGCACCTGGGGCACGCCGGACGTCACGGCCATGAACGTGCAGCGCGACAGCCCGGCCTTCGTGCCCACGACCCCCATCGGCGGGCGCGTGGATTCGGTGAGCTTCGCGCAGGTTTTCCCGGATCCGCAGGGGACGACCTCCCACGAGTGGGCCTTCTGGGCCGATCGCAGCACGCCGCTTTGCGCCTGCGCCTGGCAGAGGTACGACGTGACGGTGGACACCATGAAGGTCCCTCCGCGCTCCCTCCACCTCGCCTGGAGCCCCGCGGGGCCCGTGGACGTGTGGACCTCGCAGCGCAAACCCGTCGCCGTGTTCCTGCTGGATTCCGCGAACGACACCCTCGATACCGTCGCCACCGTGGCTGTGTCCGCGGGCGTTCCCGGCCTGAAGTTCTGGTCCTCCGCCACTGGGGCCGCGCCGACCACGACCCTTTCCCTGCTGCACGGAACCGCCCAGGTCTGGGTCTCCGACAGCCTCGCCGACACCACCGATGCCTACGCCTCCGCGTCCATCCCCGGCTCCATCGTGACGTCGGCAACCGTCGCGGTGAGGTTCTCCGCCCCGCTGCCATGGCCCTCGGTGGACAGCGCCTGGACCGTGGACGCGAACTGCGACGGCGTTCCCGACTCGGTGGAAATCCGTTTGTCCTCCTCGCTCGACACGGGAGCGTCCCCGAGCCGATTGGTCCTGAACCTGGGAGGAGGGGTGGCGGATTCCGTTTCCCTGGCCGCCGTTTCCGCATCGGCGGACGGTCGGACCCTTCTGGTCGCGGCGCCTGCGGGCCTGGGCGGGGCGGCATCGGGGTCGGGGATCCTCGTCCTGCACGTCACCACGGGGGGGCGGAACCTTTCGATTTCAGACACCTTCGCCGTGTCGGACAGGGTGTCACCGCTTTTGCTCTCCGCCTCCGTCCTGGAGCGCTTCGCGGCCGGGAACGACACCGCCCGACTTGAATTCTCGGAGCCGATCCGGCTGCCCGCGGGGTGGCCGTTCGCCGTCGTCGGCGGGACGGGGCCGACTTCGGTCCTCTCGGTCCGGAATGTCTCACCCACCGTGCTGGAATGGGTGCTGACGGGGAGCGCCTTCCCAGCGGGATCCGCGGTCGCCATCGCCACTCCGAACGCCGTCGTCGATCTTTCGGGCAATCCTTCCGGCACATGCTCTCCCCAAGTTCCAGTGGCGACGACCTCCCGGCCCGACCCCATGGTTTCGTCGGTCGTCCGCGATCCCTCGGGAATCGGCGAGGCGACGAATGTTTCGATACGATTCGCTCGTGCCGTGCGCGACCAGGATCTCCCCGATTCCTTGGTCCTCCTCTGGGGAGGCGTCGCGCAGGCCATACCCGCCTCGCAGATCCAGCGGTCGCCTTCCGACAGTTCCGTCCTGCAGGCGACCCTCGCCATTCCATCCCTTTCGGGTTCCGGGAATCTCCCCGGCGGTGCGGGCCAGATCGTGTTCCGCAAGGGGAGCGGAGCATCGGGGACCTCGGACACGGTGGTCGCGACGGATTCCGTTGGACCTGCCCTGCGCGCCGCCACTCTCCGGACCGGCGCCGCGGTCGACACTCTGGTTTTGCGCATGTCGGAATTCGACCACGAAGGTCCGGCACCCGTGCGCGACCTGCTGGTGCTGAGCGGCCTTTCCCTGCCCGCGGCCTCCGTCCGGATCGCGGGAGTGGACTCCGCCCACTGGACCCTCCTGATTCCGTCCGGATTGCTGGTGGCCGGCGGAAGATCGCGTCAAACGGCGGCCGTGGTAGGCGGACCGTATCTGGCCATCACGCCCCTCGAACTCGCCGGCTTCTCGCAAATCTCCGGCCCCAACGTTACGCTGCAGCCGCCCGTGATGAAAATACCGGCCGCGATGAAATCGAGGAAATTCTC
>CAYXXL010000175.1:0-6458 GCA_964469025.1 uncultured Fibrobacteria bacterium | reverse complement strand
TCGCCCTGGTGGCGCTTGCCGTGGTGAGCTTTCCCGTGGTCCTGCTGGGAGTGCTCCTGTGGACCGGCAACGTCCGCCTCGTCTTCGGGACCGAGGCGCAGGACCCCGCCGCCCGCGCTCGTTTGTTGGAACGCCCCGAGGACATCCCGGGTGCCACCCGCACCTCGACGGACACTTCCCGCATGGGAATGACGGATTCGGCCATGCTCCTGCGGGCCGCGGACCTGGACCGCCGCGAAGCGGAGGCGATGCAGGAAGCTTCCCGTGTGCAGATGCTCCGGGAGGACGACGCCCGGATCCGGGACACCATCCGCGCCGAGCGCCTGCGGCTGGAATCCATCCTGGGCAAGGGCGATTCCCTGGAATCCGCGCGCACCACCGTCCTGGCAGGGACGTTCTCCGGCATGAAACCGGACCAGGCGGCCAAGATCCTCACCGCCCTGGACGACATCCTGGTGACCGCCATCCTGCGCAAGATCCCCGACGACCGACCTCGGGCCAAGATCCTCGCCGCCATGGGCAAGCTGGATGTGCAACGGGCGGCTCGGGTGTCCCAACTGCTCGCCGGCGCTTCGAGATCCACGGCGAACAGTCCCACCGCGACCGGTGCGGAACCCGTGCGGCCCAAGGATGCGGCCGCCGACACCTCCAAGGATGCGAAGAAGGGGACCGCGACCGGTGCCACGCCGGCGCCTTCCGCGAAGACGGAGACGAAACCATGAGCACGTCGCTCCTCCAGCTCTTGACCGCTCCGGCCAACGGCCAGGCGCAGAGTTCCTCTCCGGCCCAGGCTTCGGGCATCGCCCAGGCGCTCGGCGGCACTTCGACCGCGGGAGCATCCCCGGCCGCATCCGGACAGGCGCCGTCGACGGTGGGATTCCTCCAGGTCCTGGACATGTTGCTGTCCGCCACCCCCTTGTCGCAAGCGGGTAGCACTTCGGTATCGGCGCTCCTGGTCAAGGCTTCCGTCACCAGCACTTCCGGCGAGGTCTCCAAGACATCGCCGCAGGAACAGGAGACGTCTTCCCCGGCTCCGTTGGACCCGACCCTCTGCGCGAACATCGCCTCCCTCCTGCAGGGGTTGGGTTTCCAGGTGCGTCCCGAAGACATCGCCCAATTGAGTCCCATGGACCTTCGCCAGCTGGATTCGGCGTTGGAATTCGCGAGCCGCAACCTGCAGAAGGGCACGGATCCCTCCAAGCTCGCCGATTGCGCCGCCCTCCTCCTGCCCCGCACCTGGCCGCTGGACGACCTGGACGGAACGCCGACCAGCGCGAGCACCGCCGTCGGCGGCCAGAAGACGGTAAAATTGCCCGCGGGGTACCTCCAGCTCCTGGAATCGGCCCAGGCCCAGCTCCATGCCGCCACCAATCCCCCGGCGCAGCTGGATCCCGGTGCCCAAAGCCCGGCTCCGAAATCCATTTCGACCGCTCTCGCAGGCCCGACGGCGGCAGCGGTCCAGGCAGCGACGACTCCCGTCCCGAGCGCCGCCTCCCAGGTCCCGCCTTCCGTCCCCGCCGACTCCGCATCCGGACAAACCACGACCGTCTCGCTTCCATCGGCGGTCGCGGCGCCCGCCAAGGTGCTGCCGACTCCGGCGACCCCGCAGGCGTCCACCACCGACCCGGCGCTCCAGGTTCTCCAAGGGCTCCAGCAGGACACCAGCCCCAGGGACTCCCAGGCCGCGACGTCGGAAGTCCTGGCCAAGCAGCTCCCGCCGGGGGGTCCCGCCAGCGAATTCATCGGGCGGCAGATCCTGGAAAAGGTCCAGGTCCAGCTCTCGTCCGGGAGCCGGGAATTGTCCTTGCGGCTTTGGCCGGAGGAACTCGGCGAGGTCAGGCTCTCCCTTCGCATGACCGACAACGACAAGGTCCACGCCCACATCGTGGTGGAGAACGAACCGGTCCGCCAGGCGATGCTCGATTCCATGCCCCAGTTGCGCGACGCGCTCGTCAAGCACGGCATGGACCTGGAAAAGATGTCCGTATCCATCGGCCAGAAGGACGCGGGCTCCACGGGCTTCGGCGCCGACGGCAGGGAAGACGCGAACGGCGACGGAGGCCGACGGACCGGCCGTGGAGGCGGAACCAGCGACGAGGATGTCCTGGTCGCGCTGCCGCTCGCGCTGGGGGTCGACACCGGTCGACGCAATGGACTCAACACCTTCGACATCTGGAGCTGAACATGACCGCAACGACCACACCAGTCGCGCCTTCCCTCAACATCCCGAACTACGTGCAGAGCTTGCAGAAGTCGAGTTCGACGTCGTCGACCGCAGGCACGTCGGGTTCGACGAGTTCGACGAGCTCGACCGCCACCGGAAGCTCGAGCCTGAACGAGAGCGACTTCATGCAGCTGATGATTACGCAGCTGCAGAACCAGGATCCCTCGAACCCCGCCGACGACCAGCAGATGGCGGCGCAGATCGCGCAATTCACTTCGCTGGAATCCCTGCAGAACATCCAGACCTCCATCCAGTCGCTGGGCACCACGCTCACGGACGCGACCACCGCGCAGACCGCCGCCGCAAACTCCACGGCCATGGGTTCCGCCGTCTCGCTCCTGGGACAGAGCGTCGAATTCAAGCAGGCATCGATCGCCGCACCGGCATCGGGCCAGACGGCTTCCATCCAGCTCCAGGCCACCGCGGGATCCGTGCTCGCGATCCAGGATTCCACCGGGAAGACCGTGCGCACCCTGCCCTTGGACGGGACGAACCCGGACGGATCGAGCATCCTCGATTCCAGCGGGAACGGAACCGTGACCTGGAACGGGAAGGACGACACCGGCGCGACGGTGGCGGCGGGAACCTACACCCTCTCCGTGCAGGATTCCGCCAGCGGAGCCTCGACAGGATACGCCTACACGACCGGCTCGGTCACCGGCGTCGGTCAGGACGCCAACGGCACCACCCTGCAGACGGCTTCGGGGACCTACCACCTTTCGGACCTGGTCCAGGTCGCCGCCTCCGCCGCCAACGCGTCGGGATCGGCCAACAGCGCGGCCGCGAGCGAAGCCATCGCCCTGATCGGACACACGGTGAAACTGCGCGATCCGTCGGCGACGCTCGCGGACTCCTCTTCGGGGGCGTCGTGGACCTTCGACGCGACCTCCAGCGTGGCCAAGGGCGAGATCCTCGATTCCTCGGGCAACGTGGTGGACACCTTCTCCGCCTCCGGGCAGAACGCCGACGGCTCGCCCATCCTGACCTCGGACGGTTCCGGGTCCTACACCGGATCCTACCAGTGGAACGGCCTGACCAGCACCGGCGCCCAGGCCCCCGCGGGCACCTACACGCTGCAACTGGTCGGTGCCGACGGGACCACCCAGCAAGGCGCCGCCTACAAGCAGGTGGCCATCGACGGCACCGGGTTCGACTCCAGCGGCCAACCGGTCCTGCTTTCGGGGAACAACGCCTGGTCCCTCTCCACCCTCTACACCGTTTCCTGACCACCGCTCGCAAAGGATCCAAGCCATGATGCAGTCACTGAATTCAGGCATTTCCGGCCTGAGCAGCCTCCAATCGGAAATGAACGTGATCGGCAACAACATCTCGAACGTCAGCACGACGGGATACAAGGCGAGCCGCATCACCTTCCAGGACGCCCTTTCCCAGACGCTGAACGGAGCCACCGCTCCGGGTGCCATGGCAAGCGGTCTCGGCGGGACCAACCCTCTGCAGATGGGCCTTGGCGTCGGGATCGGAAGCATCGACACCCAGTTCGGCCAGGGCAATCTCCAGACCACGGGAAACACCACGGATCTGGCCATCCAAGGCTCGGCGTTCTTCGTGGTCGCCAATGGCCCGGAAAACAGCTTCACCCGGGATGGATCGTTCTCGCTGGACGCCAACGGCCATCTGGTCATGCCCGGCAGCGGACTCATCCTGCAGGGGTACGACGCCGACGGCAACGGTGTCATTCCCGCCACCGCGGTACCCACGGATCTCACCATCCCCTACAACACCCAGGCGCCGGCCAAGGCCACCACGAAGATCGACTTTTCGAGGAACCTGGACTCCAACAGCGCCGCGAACGGGACGGTCACGACCAGCAACAGGTTCCTGGCGCCCACCGACGGCACGATGGCCCTGACCAGCCTCTCCAACGCGCAGGGCCAACCGCTCTTGATCCAGGCCACCGACAACCTGACCTTTTCCGCGCAGAACGTCGGCACGGGGAATACCGTCACCGCCAGCTTCCCGGTGGTCGCGGGCACGACCCTCAACCAGCTCGCCGCCTCGTTGCAGACCTTCCTGAGCACCACGGCGGGATCGGCGGGCACCACCGTTTCGGTGAATGCGGCGACGGGCCAGCTGCAGATCACCGCCGGAGCGACCGCCGTCTCGCAGCTCCAGGTTTCCAGCGTGCGCCCGACCTCGGATTCCCTGGTGGCCAACGCGTTCTCCTTCCCTTCCACCATCGCGACCGGGGCGACCAGGTCCACGGAAGCCTTCCTGCGCCCCGCAGCCGCCTCCGATCTCCTGTCCAACGTGGTGAACAGCAACGGCGCCGCCTTGGGCCTGGCCACCGGCGACACCATCAACATCTCCGGTTCGGTGGGCGGTGCCGCGACCACGCAGGGGAGTCTGGCCTACACCGCCGGGACCACCACGATGGGCGATCTGCTCACCTCCATCCAGAACCAGTTCAAGCTGCCCCAGACGGACGGCACCCTGGAGAACAATCCCACCGTGTCCCTGAACGCTCCCGGTTCGGCCGACAACATGCCCGAAGGCGTGATCGTGGTCCGAGGCCTTCCGGGAACCTCCTTCGCCCTCTCCAACCTGTCCATCCAGGCCACCGATCCGAATCCGGCGGCCTCCGCGGCCCCGGCCAATTTCAACGCCAATCTCGGCTTCACCCAGCAGCAGGCCGCCACCGACGCGGGATCCGTGACCACTTCCATCACCGCCTACGACGCGAACGGGGCCCCGCACAACATATCCGTGACCTTCACCAAGTCCCAGGTCGCGAACCAGTGGTACTGGAAGGCCGCCACCGCCGGCACCGAACAGGTCGACTCGGGCGGTTCCGGCAAGATCACGTTCGGCGCCGACGGCACGGTTTCGTCGTTCACCTTCGACGACAACGCCGGAAAGCTGACGATCGACCCCAAGGATGGCGCCGTGCCCATGGCGATCGAGCTGAACCCCGGCAGTTCGGGACAGTTCACGGGCCTCACCCAGTTCGACGCGGCGAGCACCGCGGCGGCCACCAACCAGGACGGACACACCATGGGATCGCTCCAGAGCATCTCCATCGGGACCGACGGCATCATCACCGGCCAGTTCTCCAACGGCGTCACCCAGTCGCTGGCCCAGGTGGAGGTGGCCGACTTCACCAATCCGGAAGGCCTGACCAAGGAGTCGAATTCCGTCTACGGGCAGTCTCCCAATTCGGGCGAGCCCGTCTACGGCCGGCCCGGCAGCCAGAGCACCTCCACGATCGCGTCGGGATCGCTGGAGGGATCCAACGTGGATCTGGCCGCGCAATTGACGGAAATGATCACCACCCAGCAGGCGTATTCGGCCAACGCGAAGGTGATCACCACCTCCGACCAGATGCTGCAGACGCTGAACACGATGGGCGGTTGATTTCCTCGCTCGTGAGTGCGACAATCTCCGGACACGAGGAGACAAGACATGTCGGCTGCCCCCAAGGAAGAGAAGAAGGACGAACCGGCCGAGGCCGCGAAGCCCCGCGCGGGACGGAAAATGGGTCCCATGCTGGGTGCCGTGGCCGTCGTGCTGGTCCTCCAGGCGGGACTGGCCTTCGGGGTCGTGCGGTTCCTGGGGATCTCCGACCACGGGGCCGGAAAGGCCTCGCAGGCCAAATCCGACGACGACTCCTCCGGCGGCGGCGATTCCCGGCCCGGCAAGCAGCCGCAGAACCTCCAGTGCATGGAAAAGCCGCTTTCCAAGACGGTGACCATCGCCGGCACCGAGGCCAAGCGCTACCTCAAGGCGTCCTTGTGCCTGGAATACGACGGGGACAAGTACAAGGACTTCCCCAAGGACATCGAGCCCCAGATGATGCGGGTGGAGGCCACGGTGAACCGGATCCTTTCGTCCGCGTCCTTCCAGCAGGTGAGCGACCCCAAGGCCCAGGACACCTTGGCGATGCAGATGGGTTCGGAGATCAACCAGATGCTCAAGCCCGACAAGATCCAGATCCACGCGGTGCTGGTCACCGAGTGGCTGGTGCAGTAGGAGACGGCCGTGGGCGACATCCTGTCCCAGGAAGAGATCGACGCCCTGCTGGCCTCGGTGGGGGCTTCCGCCCCGCCCCCGCCCGCGACGACCATGGCCTCCTCCAGTTCGCTGTTGTCCGGGTCGGCCGCCCGCGCCGAGCGCGCGGCCAGACAGACGGACGACAAGAAGGTGAGCCTCTACGACTTCCGGCGTCCCGACAGGGTGTCCAAGGACCAGATGCGGGTGCTGCAGAACCTCCACGAGG
>CAYXXL010000174.1:2691-6504 GCA_964469025.1 uncultured Fibrobacteria bacterium | reverse complement strand
CCAGCCAATCCGAGACGGCGGAGGACAGCGCGATGAGCAGGGCCAGCACCTGGAACACCAGGTGGTTGTTGGTGAAATCGGAATCCCCGTCGTAGAAGAAGACGGCCATGAAGACCGGAGCCATCACGATCCTGGAAAGCGTGATCTGCGTGGCCACCGTGATGTGGCTGCGGGCCTGGGGATGCCTGAAGTGCTTGACCAGCCAGATGCAGGACGACACCATGACGAGGACGATGGAAATGCCGGTGCAGACGGAAGCGTAGGGCTGGATCTCCAGCGTCTGCAGGAGCACGGTGGCGTACACCGACCAATGCGCGAAGTACTGCCACACGTCCCTGGGCACGCCGGGCAGCCGCAACCGCTGGCGGGACACGATCAGGATGAAGCCGGTGATGTAGCGCAGGAACAGGGTGGCCACGAGCACCACCAGGGCCAGCGGGAAAGGCTCCCATTCGTCTCCCCACAACCGCTGCGCCAGGAACCAGACCGCCAGAAGCAGGAAGACCCGTTCGAAGGCGTGGACCCAGATCTGCACGGCGTCCTCCTCGCGCCAGCGCCGGTCGATCCAGCCCAGGCCGGCCCCCCCGACGAAGGCGATGGCGAGGAGGACCACGGCTTCGTAGTCGCCGTGGAACGGGATCAGGAGGAGGATGGGGATCCAGAGGGCGAACAACGCGGCCTGGGCCCAGGCGAACCAGCGCGGCCGCACGACGGGGAGTTCGAATTCCGTCACGGCGCGCCCACGAGCAGGGAGAGGGCGTGGGCGCGGACGGCCGGATCCTCGGGCCTGCCCAGCATCCGCGACAGTTCCTGGATCCGGCCCTCCCGCTCCAGGTCGCGCACCTCCGAGAAGGTCCGACCGTCGCGGGTGGACTTCTGGATGGTCAGGTGCCGGTCGGCCACCGCGGCCACCTGGTGGAGATGGGTGATGGCCACCACCTGGCGCTGCCCGGACAGGGCTCGGAGGGCCGCACCCACATGGTGGGCCACGGTTCCGGAAACGCCCGCGTCCACCTCGTCGAAGACCAGGAGCGGCACCGGATCCACTTCCGCCAGGCGGCTCTCGATGGCCAGCATGATGCGGCTCGCCTCTCCTCCGGAGGCGACCTCGGACAATTCCCGCCAGCCCTCGCCGGGGTTCGGGCAGAGCTCGAAGACGGCCCGCACCAGGCCGTCGGGACCGGGTTCGGCCCGCTCCTCCAGGCGCGTCCGGAACGCGGCTCCGTCCATCCCCAGGCTGTTCAGGCTCGCGGTGACGTCCCGATCCAGGTCCAGGGCGGCCACCGACTGCGCGGATGCCAATTTCCGTCCCAGGTCCACCGTCTGGTCCCGGAGGGTGGCGGCCCGGGCTTCCAGGCGGGCCGCTTCGCCCGCGCCCTCCTCCACCAGCGCCAGCTCCTTCTCCAGGCGTTCCCTCAGGGCCACCAACCCGGCAAGATCCGTCCGGTGCCGGGACTTGAGCTTCTGGATCCGGGCCAGCCGGGCGTTCATGCGATCCAACTGGGCGGGGTCCGCCTCGTCGGGGACGTCGTACCCTTCCAGCAGGGATCCGATCTCGGCCAGCCGTTCGCGCGATTCGCGGAGCGCCTCCAGGGCGGGGGAGAGCGACGGATCCGCGGCGCAGAGCTTTCCCATGCTCTTGGACAGGAGCGCGAGCTGCCGCTCCAACGGCGAGCCTTCGGCCAATATCTGTCGCGATTGGCCCGACCATTCGGCGATCTGCCCCGCCTGGGAGAGCACGGAGAGCTTCCGTTCCAGCTCCTCCTCCTCCCCGACGACGAGTTCCGCCTCGGCGAGCTCCCGGTGCTGGAATTCCGTGAACTCCCGGTTGCGTTCGGCGGCCTCGGCCCGTTCGCGCAGTTCGCGAGCCCCTTCCAGCGCGCGCCTCCATTCGGAATGCGACTCGCGGCAGCGTCGGAGGAGGTCCGACTCCCCGGCGAGATCGGCAAGAAGCGGCGCGTGGTCGGTGCGGGAAAGGAGCCGCTGCTCGGCGTGCTGGCCGTGCAGGTCGAAGAGCCGCGCGGTCACCGAGGCCAGGTCCTTCAAGGAGGCGGTGGTCCCCCCGATGCGGATCCGGGACCGCCCGGTGGCCTGGATCTCGCGGGAGATCAGGATCTCCCCTTCCTCGGGCTCGGCGCCGATTGCCGCGAGGAGAGCCGTCAGAACGGGATCCGGGGGAACCTGGACACGGGCGCTGACGATGGCCTTCTCGCTGCCTCGCCGCACCAGTTCGGCGTCGGCGCGGGCCCCCCGGAGCAACTGGAGGGCCGACAGGAACACGGACTTGCCGGCTCCCGTCTCGCCGGTCAGACAGGTGAAACCGGGCCCGAATTCGGCGCGCGCATTGGCGAAGATCGCCAGATCCCTGATTTCAAGCTCGAGGAGCATTGCTCAAATGTGCAAAATCCTCCGCATTGGCGGCGCTTCTCCACCTTGTGGGGACTGCGGGGGATTCGGATGCCGAAGGCATGGATCTGGAAGTGCCGTGTCGCCAGCAGACGCGCGCGACGTCGGCCAGCAGCACCCAGACCGCCAGCCCGAACGCGACGGTGAGAACGGCGTCCAGTCGGTCGTTGAAGACCAGCCGGGACAGATGGGAAAGCTGTTCCGGGGGAAGTTTGCCCAACGCCGCGTTTTGGGAAAGGCCGCGGGCATGGGCCAGGAATCCAACCCGCGGGTCGGGGCTCGAGAGCTTGAGCCACGAGGCGGATGTCGTGATCATGGCGAGCCAGGCCATGGGGACGGCCGTGGTCCAGGCGTAGCGAGCCTTTCCCGACTTGACGAGGATGGCCGTTCCCACGCCCAGCGCGATCACCGCCAGCATCTGGTTGGAGATCCCGAACAGCGGCCACAGGCTGTTGATGCCTCCGTAGGGATCCAGCGTGCCTGTGTACAGGACCCAGCCCCAGGAGCCCACGATCAACGTGGAGGAGAGCAGGGCCGAAGGGAACCAGGACGTGCGCCCCAGGGGTTTCCAAACATTGCCCATCAGGTCCTGCAGCATGAACCGCCCCACGCGCGTCCCCGCATCCAGGGTGGTGAGGATGAACAGGGCCTCGAACATGATGGCGAAGTGGTACCACAGGGACTGGATGCCGCTGCCGAACACCTTGGAGAGGATGTCCGCCATCCCCACCGCGAGCGACGGCGCTCCTCCGGTCCGGGCGAAGAGCGTGGCTTCGCCCATGCGGTGCGCGAGATCCGCCATGGTCTGCGCGTCCACGCGGAATCCCCACGAGGAGATGGTGCGCACCGCGTCGGCGGGAAGCCTCCCCACCGCACCGGCCGGGGAGTTGATGGCGAAGAACACGCCCGGTTCCAGAACCGTGGCCGCCACCATGGCCATCATGGCCACCGCGGATTCCAGCAGCATGGAGCCGTACCCCACCAATCGGATGTCGCGCTCGTCCGTGATCAGTTTGGGCGTGGTCCCCGAACCGATCAATGCATGGAATCCCGATACCGCCCCGCAGGCGATGGTGATGAACACGAACGGGAAGAGCCTGCCCCCGAAGATGGGGCCGGAGCCGTCGATGAACCGGGTCAGCGCCGGCATGCGGATGTCGGGGTGCAGAACCACGATCGCCACGGCCAACAGGGCGATGGTGCCCAGCTTCACGAAGGTGCTCAGGTAGTCGCGGGGGGCCAGGAGCAGCCACACGGGAAGGAGGGCGGCGCAGAAGCCGTAGCCGATGACCCAGCCCGCCAGTTCGGGGGCTCTCCGGTCGAAAAGAGGTGCGAGGACTTGATTTTGAGCGATCCATCCGCCTCCCACCACGGCCAGAAGCAGCAATGCGATGCCGATGGCGGAGG
>CAYXXL010000174.1:0-2681 GCA_964469025.1 uncultured Fibrobacteria bacterium | reverse complement strand
CAGCACCTTGCCCGGGCGCAACACCCGCATGTAGAGGCCCACCAGCAGGGCGATGGGGATGGTGAGCGCCACGGTGGAGGCGGCCCAGGGGCTGTGCTTCATCGCGTTGACCACCACCAGGCCCAGCACTGCGATCAGGATGACCATGATGGCCAGCACCGACACCAGGGCCACGGTGCCTCCGAAGGGCCCGAGCTCGTCCTTGGCCATCTGTCCCAGCGACCGACCGTCCCGGCGGATGGAGAAGAACAGGGTGGTCATGTCCTGCACGCAACCGCCCAGCACGGATCCGGCCAAGATCCACAGCGTGCCGGGAAGGTATCCGAACTGTGCCGCGAGGGTGGGCCCCACCAGTGGTCCGGGACCAGCGATGGCCGCGAAGTGGTGTCCGAACACCACCCATTTGTGGGTGGGCACGAAATCGCGTCCGTCTTCCAGCCGCTCCGAAGGCGTGGCGCGGTTCCCGTCCAATCCCAGCACCTTGGCGGCGAGGAACGCGGAGTAGAACCGGTAGGCCAGGGCGTAGACGCAGACGGCGGCGCAGATGAACCACACCGACCCGATGGTCTCGCCCCGGTGAAGGGAGATGGCCGCGACGGAGAGGGTGCCCAACGCCGTGACGGCCGACCAGAGGAGAATTTTCGGCAGACGCATTCGGTGGCAATATAGACCGATCCTCAAGTGGACCCCGCATGTTGGACCGGGTGCGTCTCTGGCCACTGGATCCGTGGGGTTCCTACATTTCGGACCTCTTCGTCCACCTCTCGATCAGGAGTCCTTCCATGAAAAAGCCCATTCGCGTCGCCGTCACCGGAGCCGCCGGACAGATCTGCTACAGCCTGATTCCCCGCATCGCTTCCGGCGAGATGTTCGGCGCCGACCAGCCCGTGATCCTGCAGCTCCTGGAAGTCCCCTTCGAGAAGCCGCAGCAGGCGCTCAAGGGCGTGGCGATGGAACTGGAGGACTGCGCGTTTCCCCTGCTCCAGGGCGTGGTGCTGGCCGACGATCCCATGGTCGCTTTCAAGGACGTGGATTGGGCGCTCCTGGTGGGCTCCAAGCCCCGCGGCCCCGGCATGGAGCGCAAGGACCTGCTCACCGACAATGGCAAGATCTTCGTGGGCCAGGGCAAGGCGATCGACGCGGTGGCGGCGGAAAATGTCCATGTGGCCGTGGTGGGGAACCCCTGCAACACCAACGCCTGGATCTGCGCGCAAAGCGCTCCCCGGGTCCCCAAGAAGAACTTCAGCGCCATGACCCGACTGGACCAGAACCGCGCCATGAGCCAGCTCGCCGCGAAGGCCGGCGTCCACGCCAACGATGTGACCCAGGCCATCATCTGGGGGAACCATTCCGCCACGCAATACCCGGACTACTACAACGCGAAGATCGGCGGAAAGCCCGCGCATTCGGTGATCGGCGACGAGACCTGGGCCAAGTCCACCTTCATCCCCACCGTCCAGAAGCGCGGCGCGGCCATCATCGACGTGGCCGGCGCCTCCAGCCGGTTCAGCGCGGCCAACGGCCTGATCGACCACGTCCGCAGCCTGTTCACCCCGGGTTCGATCATCCACTCCGCGGCGGTGTGGTCGGACGGTTCCTACGGGATTCCCGCCGACATCATGGCTTCCTTCCCGGTGCGCACCAAGGCGCCCGGCGAGTGGGAGATCGTGCAGGGCTTCGAACTCAACGCCTTCGCCGTGGAGAAGATCGCGGCATCGGTGAAGGAGTTGCAGGAAGAGATCGCGGTCGTGAAGGAAATGCTCGCCGCCTAGGCGGATTGACACCATGAGGGGTGAGTCATATCTTTGCCCCCTCGTTTTGGAGCGTTCGTCTAGTGGTTAGGACACCGCCCTCTCACGGCGGTAATAGGGGTTCGACTCCCCTACGCTCTATAGGAAAAGGATCCGAGAAGATCCGACGACGGCCGGGAAACCCAATGAAATAGCGGGTCCCGGCCTTTTCCGTTTCCCCGATCGTCCGGAGAGATTCGAGGAGATTCGAGGGTATCCAGCATTTTTGCGTACATTTTGCGTACGATTTAACCTGGAAAAAGGACTCGTCCGAGTCGGCGAGGGGGCGTAAGACGCCGAAGCTTGCTACACCAAAAGCGCCCGCCGTATTTGGGAATGCGCGGCCCAAGGGAGCGGACTACACGATCGCCGACGGGCGTGGGTTATCAATGCTGGTAACGAAGGATGACCACAAGCAATGGATCTTCCGCTACCGAGTTCGCCTGGAAGGCAGTCCGACAGGGAGAAGCGTGGAGCGAAAGATTGCCATCAAAGGCGGTTACCCTGCTGTCAGTGTTAGGGAAGCTCGAGAAGAGGCACAGCGGATGCGGGAAATGCTCGCACGAGGCGAAGACCCTGGTGCAATCCGAAATGTCATTCGGCAGGAAGCGAACCAGCGGCAGAAGCTCGCCGGCGAAGAAGCCGTTCGCAACGCAAATACCTTTGAAAAGGTTGCGCGCGAATGGCAAACCAGGGAACGAGAGCACTTGGTGGCCGTATACGCAAATGAAATACTGCGTCGGTTGGAGAGAAACATCTTCCCTTCGATTGGGGCGGTGCCGATTGCCGAGCTCCGTGCACCAGAAATTCTCGCTCCCCTCAGGGAAATTGAGAAACGGGGTGCGAGAGAAACCGCGCACCGCACGCTTGGCGTTTGTGGCCAGATTTTCC
>CAYXXL010000173.1:0-6551 GCA_964469025.1 uncultured Fibrobacteria bacterium | reverse complement strand
CCGGAAGGAAGGGCTTCAGCAGGGTGTCGAACTTCACCTGCAGGCCGCGGGCCCCGATCTCGGGATCGCCGAAGCCGGACATGAACAGGACGCGGACCTGCGGGTGCTTCGCGATCACCTCGGCCGCCAGTTGGAAACCGCTGCGACCGGGGAGCACGACATCGGTCACCAGGATGTCCAACCCGGGCAGGGTTTCCAGGACCGCGGTCGCCTGGTCGGGATCCATCGCGCTGTGCAGGTCGGCTCCGGAATCCGCCAGCAGCATTTCCAGGAACGGCATCAGCGTGGGATCGTCCTCCACCAGAAGCAGGGTCTTGCCTTGGAGAATCGGAGCGGAAGCGGTCATGGTTCCCATACAGTAGACTTATTTCCGCGCGGAGGGAAGACCGCCCCCGATGGCGGAGTCCAAGGACGTCCGGACCAAATCGCCCAGCGGACCTCCCTCGTCCTGCAGATGGTGGCGCGCGCCCTTGAACATCCGCACGCGCATCCCATCCGTTCGCGCGGCGACCCAGTCGATGTCGTAGCGCCAATCCACCGTCCGGTCCTGGTCTCCTTGGAGGTAGAACCACCGGGAGGGTGCGAGCTGCGAGACCCGTGGCTCGGCGTTCCAGATCCGCACCTCCTTCAGCCAGTGGACGGGAGTCCTCCAGCCTTCCAGGGGATCCTTCTCCACGCGATGCAGGAACGCGGTGTCGGAACTGGAGTTCAGCGTCTTTCCACGCACCATCTGGTCCTTGAACAAGGAGATCGCGGGGAGGACGGCTCCGATCCAGGTCCATCCCGAGAAGTGCACCATGGGGGCCAGCAGGACGGTGTTCGCGTAGGGGTAGTCCGGACGTCGCGCGCGGTCCAGCACGACGAGTCCGCCCATGGAATGCGCCACCACGGACCAGGGCCGGGGAGCGCGTCCGCGCAGGGAATCCTCCAGGGCGATCAGGGCATCGCCGTATTCGCCGATGGAATCCACGTCGAAGGGCCGACCATCGCTCAGGCCGTGTCCGGGGAGATCCAAGGAGGCCACCGCCCAGCCTTCGGACAAGAACCGACGAATGTGCGGGGCCCAGATGCCGGTGTGGTTGTAGTATCCGTGCACCAGGAACACCGTTCCGCGCGCCCGGGCGGGGATCCAGGCCTGGCAGGCGATCTCCGCGGCACCCACCCGCACCGTGCCGAACCGGTGTATGGAGTCGGCGATGGAGAGATCCTCGGTGGCCAGATAGGAGCGGAGGTCGACCGGGTCGGAGGCTTGGGCGGTGCGGAAGCCGCGAGGGAACCAGGAGGGCACGGAAAACGCCGTGCCGGCGCCCACGAGCGCCAGGAACAGCGCGACCCAGGAAGATCTGTGCGTCACGCCAGCAACCTCGCGGCATCGGCGGCGCCGTAGGTGAGGATCAAGTCCGCACCTGCCCGGCGAAACGCGACCAGGGATTCGAGAAGGCACTGGTCGTAGTCGATCCAACCCCGTTCCGAAGCCGCCTTGAGCATGGAAAACTCCCCCGAGACGTGGTAGGAGGCCAGAGGCAGGGTGGTCCTGTCCCGCAGTTCGCGCAGGACGTCCAGGTAGGGGAGACCCGGCTTGACCATCAGGATGTCCGCGCCTTCGGCTTCGTCCAGATCCGCTTCCAGCATGGCCTCGCGCCGGTTGGCCGGATCCATCTGGTAGGTCTTCTTGTCTCCGGACCGGGGCGCCGAATCCAGCGCGTCGCGGAAAGGTCCGTAGAAGCCGCTCGCGTACTTCGCCGTGTAGGCGAGGATGCCGGTGTCCAGGAACCCTTCGCGATCCAGAGCCTGTCGGATGGCCCCCACACGACCGTCCATCATGTCGGAGGGAGCCACGAGATCGGCCCCCGCCTTCGCGTGGACCAACGCCATGGCGGAAAGGATTTCCACCGTGGAGTCGTTCTCGATGCGACCGTCCGGCGAAAGGAGTCCGTCGTGCCCGTGGTCGGTGAAGGGATCCAGGGCGATGTCGGTGATCACCAGGAGGTGCGGGAGGGCGTCCTTGAGCGAGCGGACGGCGCGCGGCACGAGTCCGTCCGGGTCCAAGGCCGCCTTGGCGTCGGCGGACTTCGCCTCCGGGGCCGTCGCCGGAAAGAGGGCGATGGCGGGGATGCCGAGATCCGACCATTCGCGGGCCCGTTCCACCAGCCGGTCGACGCTGTGGCGGTGGCATCCGGGCATGGACGGCACGGGCTCGGACAGATTCCGACCATCGCGCGCGAAGCAGGGCATGACCAGGTGGTCGGGAGACAGGGACGTCTCGCGCACCAAGGCTCGAAGCGGTCCGTTCCGGCGGTTTCTGCGCGGGCGTCTGGGCAGGTCCATATGCGGTTCCATGGGAGTGGGTGCGTTCAGAAAAGGATCTGGAAGGAGGGAACGGGCACCAGTCTCCAACCCCCGTCGCCCGACAAGGAAAACCGCAGCGGCGCCTTCTGCAAGACCCATTCGGCGGTCCCGTTGGAATACTGGGCGGGGTCGTCGTATCCCCAACGCTCGAATCCGACGAGTTGCAGGTCCAAGGCCATCCAAGGGACGGGCCGCCAGCGCAGGCCGAATCCGGCCGCCAGATGCGTCGCCCCGGAGCCTTGCCTGGGTCGGACCAATCCCCCCGCACGGGCTTCCAGCCAGGGCGTCCAGGACTGGAGCGGGAGGAAGTAGGTCCGGAACATCCCGTCCAGGAGGAATGCCTGGTCCACGTGGCCGGAATCCAGCCCCGCGACCAGGAGCCCCACGGAGACGTTGTCGGTGACCAGCCGCGAGGCGGAAACCCCCACCATGCCGGTGGAGCCGGATTGTCTATCCACCTCCCAGGCGCGCAGACCCACTTCCACCATGCCCGTCCGCAACCTGTCCTGCGGAAGCACCTGCGCCGCGGCAAGGCTTCCCAGGAGGAGGACGGGCCACGATTTCACACGGTCGCCCTGGACAGATTGCGCCGGCGACGCCACCAGCAGAGGAGGGCGAAAATGCCCTGGACGACGACGAAGGTGCCCATGGCGGTGGCACCCCCCTGGGAAAAGCCGTAGGAATGCAGGCCGGACGCGAGGATAAAATTGACTCCGTACCAGGCCATCACCACCCCGAAGAAGGCGAGCACGGCGCCCATCAGCGTGCCGAAGGGTCTGATCCAACCCGTGATCCGCCCGTGAAGCACCATCAGGTATCCCAGGTCGGCGATCAGCGCCCAGGTCTCCTTGGGGTCCCATCCCCAGAACCGGCCCCAGGAATAGTCCGCCCAAACCCCGCCCAGGACGATGCCCGCGGTCAGCAGCACCACGCCCAGTTGCATGGCGCGGTAGGCGTAGTGTGCCAGAGTCCTGCGGAATTCGTCGGACCCGTGGCGGAACTCCTGGAAGATTCCCACGTTTCCGATCGCCATCGCCACCAGGAAGGCGGCGTAGGAGATGGTCACGGTGAGGACGTGGACGGTGAGCCAGTAGTTGTTGCGCAGCACCGGGACCAGGGGATGGATGGTCGGATCCAGCACGGTGGGCAGGTTGTCGGCCAGGACGAACACCAGCCAGCCCGCCGCGCACACCGCGGCCAGCACGGTGCGCGAGCGGTAGATCCACGCGATGGGCAACCCGAAGAGAAGCGCTCCGAATCCGACCCATAGGGTGGTCTCGTACATGTCGGTGACGGGGGGACGCCCGGCGACATAGATGCGCAGGGCGAAGCCGACGACCAGGAGGAGCAAGCCCGTCCCGGCGCAGATCGCGGCGAGCCACGTGGTGCGGCGCGAGACCGCGGGAGACCCGGTGCGGGTCGTCTCGGAGATCCAGGCCAGCAGGAAGCCGATCATGAGCACGATCCACGCGACGCGGAAGGGACGGAATTTGACCAGAGCGAGCTCGGCTCGGATGTTGGATTCGCGGACGCGCTGGAAGGTGCCGTCGCCCAGCGACGACAGGGAGTCCGTCAGAAGCTCGTTTCGCGCGAGCTCCGAGGCCGAGGAATCGAATCCCTTCTGGTCGCCGGCCTGGAACGCGACCGCCATGCGGGTGAACGCGTCCATCCTGCGCGACAGGACCGGATCGGACGCCACCTCGGCTGGAGGGATCTCCTGGGGCAGCCTCCACGCGCCCTCCCTGCCCTTGGGGCCGATCATCAGCCGCCAGTCGGAAGCGGACGTCGCCTCGGCGAACTTCTCCAGGCGTCTGGCCACGTCCGAAGCGGCCTTTTCCACCGGATCCAGCCGTTCCTTGTCGCGCTGCTTCGCCGCGGCCACGTCGGCGAGCTTGTGGAGCTTCGGGTTGTCGGCCAGTTCCGTGAAGCTCGCGAACTGCCCGTTCGGGTCCAGGCCCATGGCCGTGCGGAGGGGGCGGAACGCGCAGAAGACGATGCGCTGGTTGGAGAGGGAGTCGGGGTAGAGGGCGAGGGCGAACCACGAACGCATGGGGCCCAATTCGCGGGTCAGCCCGGCCCGGCCCCGGATTTCCTGGATTCCTTCCGTGGCGGCCACGAGAAGGGGTTTGACCCGGCCTCCGGAAAGGATCGCGATCCCGTCCGCGGCGGAGAGGTCCATGGTCCTCGCCGATGCGGGGAGGGACACCACGGGTTCGGCGGCGCGGACCGCGCCGAGGCAGGAGAACATCGCGACGAAGGCCAGGACGATTCTTCTCATTCGGATTTCTCCCGTCGGCCGAGCCGACTCCGTTCCAGGACGTACCAGACGATGGAAAGCACGGCGAGCAGCGCCCCGAGGTATTTCAGGAACCGTCCCGGGTCGCGGTTCACGCTCAGCACCGTGGTGGAGACCTTGCCCGGGTCGTTGGCGAAGCTGGCTTGGTAGAACGTGAAGCCGCCGCGCTTGAGGGGCTCGTTCATGGCGATGCGCGCGGAATCCAGGGGATGCCCCAGGGAATCGACGACATGGACGAAGGAAGTGTAGGTGGCGGCCTGGGTGGTTCCGGGATCGTCTCCCACCTTGAACCGGTCCAATCGGATCCCGAAGGGGAGCGATACCCTGCGACCCTCGAAGGAGAGGGCCCGGCGAAGCCCGAGCTCGTTCCAGGTGAAGACTCCGCCCAACGGCACCCAGCGCGACGCCCCCCATGGGCCGGCCCCCACCCGGATGGCCGGCACAGGCAGATCGCGGCCGGGTTGGGGGTCCACTGGAGCGCAGGAGTCGCGGATCTCGCCGTGCGGCTCGAACGCTCCCACGGAAAGATGGAGGACGCCGAAGGGAAGCGGCACGTCCCTGCCCAGGGATACCCGGAATGCGGTCAAGATATGTCCAGCCTTCTCGCACCGGGCCAGAAGCGTGCCGCCCACCACTCCCAGTCGCAGGAGCGGCGCTTGGGAGGCCCCGCCGGCGGGTCGGAATTCCACCTTCCAGGCGACGTCGGTGTGCCTGTCGCCCGAGAAGCGGAAGTCGGGCACCCGGCCGTAGAGGATCTCGTCCCACGAGCTGTCCTGGTGCTGCATGCGCAGGCGGACGGCGGGATTGAGGAGGGAGTCGGAATGGTTGGAAAGCCCTGTGGGGCCGATTTCGGCATCGGGCAGGAATTCCTGGACCTCCGCTGCAAGGCTTCCCGACCGGAATTTCCGTCCCGGCGTGCGCAGGTCCGCCAGGCTCATGTGCAGGGAATCGGTTCCCGCCCGGGCCGTGAGGTCGAATCTGGGCGGGGAACGACTGGAAGTGTCCAGGAACGAAGAGACGTCGGGTGCGCGCTCCAAGGACAGAGCCATCAGCCCTCCCAGGTCCTCCCTGGGCGAAACCAGGGGATTGTCCAGTCCCAACCTCAGCGTGGTGGGTTCCGACCCCACGGCCAACAACGCGAGTTCCACGATGGGGCCGCCCTGGGTGTCGGGGACGACGCGCTGGAAGGTGCGGGAGAAGGGAATGTATTCCAGGATCCGCGGTGCCGGGTCGGGCATGCCGGGAACCGCGCCCAGGTTCCCTTCGCGAGCATCCAGGGTGCGTCGCACCTGGGATTCGGCGACGAGCTGCTCGTTGACGTAGGTCCGCACCACGTTTTCCGGAAGGTGCAAGGCCCTGGTGGCCCCTCCTTCCGGGATCTCCATGGAACCGTCGATGCCGCCGAACTGCGTGAGCACCGATCCGATCAGCACGAGCAGGATGCCAAGGTGGATGCATCCGAAAGGGTACTGGCTGCGCCGCAGCGGCCAGCGGACCACCACCGCCAGAAGGACGTTGAAGAACAGGAAGACCAGCACCAGGTGGAACCACCACTGGTCGTAGACGCACAGACGCGCCATGTCGCCGTTGTAGCGGGATTCGATGATGGTTCCCGCCGCCAGGACGACCCCGAGGCAGGCCATGGTGATGACCGCGAGCTTCACCGAAGCCAGGAAGCGGATGATGGGATTGGCCTGGAGAACTTCCAGGTTCCTCTGCGCCCACGTCTTCAGGTTCATCGGCCGGCCAACAGGGCGGCGAGGATGCGACCTTGGTTGCAGCCCAGGACGGTTCGCGTCGTGGTGGCCTGCTCCCAGATCGCACGGGCCTCCGATGGTGAAAGTTCCACGGGCTCCAGGGCGTCGACAGGAGTGTCGCTGACGCAGAAGAGGTCGCGGACCAGGAA
>CAYXXL010000172.1:0-6577 GCA_964469025.1 uncultured Fibrobacteria bacterium | reverse complement strand
CATCCCCGGGGCGACTTCCCCCGCGTCCACGCGAACCATCCCACCACGGTGGGTTTCGACCTTTCCTTCGGACCGGCCGCGGGGATCGCCGTGGGGCGCGCGATCCGGGGAAGGAACCTGCCTTCGGTCGCCTTCGTCTCTCCGTTCCACGGAAGCGAGTGGTCCCGGGCGCGGCTGGACGGATTGCGCGAGGGTTTGTCGGATTCCGTCACGAGCGTCGTCGATTTCGCCGATTCCCGCCACGAGAACGCCTGGCAGTTCCACCAGGCAGGTGGCGTCGAGGCCGGGGAAGACGCGATCCTGGCGATCCTGCGGGGCTTCCTGGACCGTGGCGACCTCGCCGGCCATCCCGTCTGGGTCGCCGTCAACGACCACGTCGCTTTCCGGCTGCTGGAACTCGTGCGCGAGCGCGGGCTTCGCCGCCCCGATCTCGTGTCGTTCGACAACAGCACCATCTGCGACGCCTACCAGATCGATTCCTTCGAGTTCCACACCGAAGGGATGGTCCGGCAGATGCTCTACCATCTCCTCCACCCCACCGCCCGGCTCTACCAGGAGGGTGGATTGCACGAGATGGTCGGGAGAATGGTGCTGCGGAACTGAACCGCGGCGCCGGAAATCGGCGCGTCTAGCTCCCGGAGGAGCTTCGAAGCCGTTCCACGAGAGGCTCCACCATCTCCTTTCCGCGCAACTGCCTCAGCCAGCGGCTGGGAATGCCCGCCAATCCCTCGCGCAGGCCCGCCAACCCTCCGGCGATGCAGGCGGTGGTGTCGGTGTCGTGGCCCAGGGAAACGGCGGCGCGGACCACCTGCGCGTAGGTGTCGCGCTCCATGCACTCCCGCACCGACCAGAGCGAATCCAGCACGTAGCCCTTTCCGGCGCCTTCCATCCGCTCCCGGGGCCGCACGACCCGGTCCAGCTCCGTCCGCTCCGGAGTTCCCGGAGGAAGCACGGCTTCCAACCTCGCGGCGGCCGCGGTCCACGGATCCGCGGAATCGGCGAGGATGGTCCTCGCCCAAAGGCACACGAAGGCGCAGCACACCAGCGCGCGTCGGTGGCCGTGGGTGATGCGTGACTGACGGAAGCTGTCCTCGACGAGTTCGGCGTCCGATCCCCGGTGCCAGAGGGCCAGGGGGAGGACCCGCATGAGCGAGCCGTTGCCGTTCCCCCATTCGTCCGTGCGGCCCGCGGTGGCCGCGGGAGCTCCCGCGAGGTACTTGTCGATGGCCTGGCGGGTCTGGAGCCCGATGTCGAAAACGTCTCCGCCCACCGCGTACAGCCCGTCGCGATGCCAGCGCGCGATCCGCTCCATCAGGTCTTGCGGGTCCAGGCGGCCCAGGTCCAAAAGCGACGAGAGCAGGCAGAGGGCTTGGGCGCCGTCGTCGCTCCAGGTCCCGGGCGGGACGTGGCCGTAGGAACGCATGAAATCCCGCGGAGGCTGGAATTCGATCCGATCCTCGCGAGGGATCCTCCGCGGAGGGGTGAACTCGTAGGGCACCCCCAACGCGTCTCCCACCAGAAGGCCCCACACCGCGCCCTCCATCCGGTCTCCCAGACTCCTCACCAGGTGAGCTTCTTCACCCGATACTCCCCGCCCAGGACGAGGTGTTCGCATTCCCCTTCCAGCAGATGGCGAGGCACGAGCCCGCTGAAGAAGACGATCTTGGGCGAGGGGACCCGGACCTCCCACACGGAGGAACCGAATTCCCAGGCGATCTCGCGGTCGGAGGTGAACGAGCTGAGGTTGTTGAGCTCCACCAGCGATCCGTCGCCGTCGCCTTCGCGCCGCACGGCATACTCCTCGGGATCATGGGTTCCGCGGTAGAGCTGCTTCCAATGTTCCCCGGGGCGGCGGCGTTCCAGCTCGTACTGGCAGAAGGTGTACAGGAGGTCCAGTTGGAGGGTGATGCCCATGGTTTCCGCCTCGCCGCGCATGCGGTCACGACCGTAGCTCTCGCGCGCCTTGGGGTCGTCTGCCAGCCTCCCCTGGTGGTAGGTGGCCCGCAGGCCGAACCGGCTCTCCACCCAGCCCTTGAGCACGGCGCCGGCTCGACCGTTGCTGTCGGCTCCCCATCCCTGCAGGAACCGGAGATAGCTGTGACGGGCCTTCTCGCGATCGGATACCCCCGGGCCGGACCAGTCGCTCAGGAGAAACCGCTCCGAGAGGTATTCGTGGAAGATGCGGCCGCGCTCGTCGGCGTCGGAGATGCGATCCAGGAGGGTGAAGAGCCTGGCTTCCTCCTGGCGCACGCCCACGATCTCGATGGGCCAGGGATCCTCCTGGAACTCGCGGGAAGCCAGCGCCCACGGCGGCAGGCTGCAGCGGTTGACCAAGGGGGATTGGGGCATGGGATCGCGCGGCGGACGCCCCGGAGGGACGGTCCTGCCCTGCGATGGGAAGGAGGAAGTCGGCATCTGTTCGGCTTGGCCAGGCATGGTCCATGGAAAGATCGAATCCCGTGGAGAGCAAGCGGAAGTGTTCCCGGTTTCGCGTTCGCGAATCGCCCGGGCCTTTCCGAACGACCAGCCCGGACGGTCGAGAGGTTGCATCTTGGTCCCAGCATCGGCGGCTGACATTCGCAGGCACCTGGAACGCCGAATCCGATCAAGGAGCAGCAACCATGCGCGCAACCACTTTTCTGACGGCATTGGGGATCGCGAGCCTGGGATTCTGGGGGTGTTCCCAATCCACCGGTCCCACCGCTTCCGCCACAAGCGGCGACGGTTCGCTGGGGGCCGCTTTGGTGGGCACATGGATGGCCGACACTTCCGTGAGCGTCCAATCCGGAAGCCTCTCCGTCCCGGTCTCGGTTTCGGCATCGGTCCTGTTCCATCCCGACAGTTCGTTCAATTCCCACCTGGACGGGGATTCGGTCCTGGGCGCGCCCCTGCAAGGGCACCTGTTCATGGAAACCGGCACCTGGTCGTCCCACGGAATGGATACCGTGGTGGTGCACCCGGACAGCTGCATGGCACCCGATACCGCGACCATCGCGCTCGGCGGATTCCTCTCCGTCTCCCTTCCGTTCCATTTGCAGGGCCTGGTCTACGTCGTCAACGCGCCCATCCCGACCGCCTGTCCCGACTCCCTTCTGATCGCAACCCATCCCGTCCACGACACGCTCCGGCTCCAGCTCCCAGTGACCGTGCCCATCCAAGGCCCGACCCTCTGGCATCTGACCTTCCTCAAGCAGTAGCGGGAAAGGGGAGAACCGGTGGTTTGGCCCCTGTTGGCCGCGATCCTTTGCCGTGGCGGCGACGACCTCTGGAAACCCGCAGGGGCGTGGGAGATTTCCGCGAGCCTGTCCGAGGGCTATTCGCACTACGACGCGACGGAACTCAACGAGGTCCTCCGCCTCATGGAACAGCTCACGCGCGAGACCGCCGGACTCAACCCCTACTCCGTGTCCGGCTTCGACGGCCATCCGGCCACCATGGCCCGGCTTTCGGTCCGCAGGGGGCCCTGGACGGCCTCCCTGGAGACCGAATTCTGGACCCAGTCCTTCGCCCAGACGGACGTCCCCTTCGACCTCGGCGACAACCAGCGCACCACCGCCATCACCTGCGCGGACATCGTCGGACAGAATCTGCAAGGCCTGGCCGGGTGCATGCAGGCCAAGGAGGACTTCACCTTCCTGCCCGTCACCCTCCAGCTTTCCTGGATGCCCCAGTGGACGCCCTGGTTGCGCGCGGGAGCGGGGTACGCCGCGGGCGTGCTGGGGGGGTCGGCCTCGCTGGAGCTCTCCACCACGTACTACGGACAGGGGGCGGCGGCTCCGGACAGGATCCGGTTCGACATCGTCCCCGATCCGCAGGTGAATCCGGTCCAGAAGTTCTTCGCGGAGGCGGAGTGGACGCCCCTGAAATGGCTGGGGGTGGAAACCCGCGGTGGCTGGCGCATCTCGCGGGTGGGGGGATTCACCCTGCGCAATCCCCGGGGAAGTTCCCAGGTCTTCGACGCGGCATTCCAGAATCCGTCCGCAGGCGACCAGCTCTGGATCCGATGGCCCGTCAGCGCCCCCGACCAGCGATCGCTCTGGATCGGGTCGCGCGACAGCGCGCTGGCCAATTCCTCGCGCTACGGACACCAGCTCGTGCAGGGGAACTTCGACGGCTGGTTCGCTGCCCTTTCCCTCGAATTCCGATGGGGGTTCCCGTGAAAATCGTCCGACTGCTTCCGTTTTCCGTCGTCTTGGGACTCGCCGCCTGCGGCTCCAGCCCCGACATCCTGCCCTCCACCCAGGTGGTGCGGGCCAGTCCCGTCGTCTGCATGGACGGCGCGCGCGCCGACCGGGTGCTGGCGGCCACCTGGAACATGGCGATCGGCTTCGACGTGACGGACCTCCTGTTCCTGAATCCGGACAGCGTCAGGGCCATCCACGACCGGGCGGAGAAGATCCACACCGACGCGCTGGGAACCCTGCCGCGACTGCGCGTGCGGTTGATGGCGCAGGAAATCGCGCGCACCGGTCCGGAGATCGTGGGCCTGCAGGAAACCATGCACATGGTCTGGAACGGAGTGCTCGTGGCCGATTTCCTGGACACCTTGATGTCGGATCTGCGGAGCCTGGGAGCCGAATACACCCTGTACACCAGCACCCTGAACGAAGCCACCCTGCACATACCGGACACCACGGGCGGATCCGATTCCATCGTGTTCGAATTCCACGAGGGCAACGCCTTCCTGGTTTCGCCGCGCTGGACCGTGGCCGGGTCGGGGACCGTCCACTACCGCGACGTCATCCCCGTGGATCTGCTGGGACTGAAGACCGTCACCGACCGGGCCGCCCAATGGGTGCAGCTCCAGGACACCTCCGGGTTCCGGCTGGAGGTGTGGAACACGCACCTGGAGGTCCTGGACGCCCAGGCCATCGGACAGGCCGGAGAATTCGCCCTCTTCTCGGATTCGCTGCGCGCCGTCCAATTGAACGCGGGATTCAAGCCTTCCGGACGGCTCTTCCTGGGAGACATCAATTCGCAACCGGGGTCCATCGCCTCGGACATCTTCCTGCAGGCGCATTGGAACGATTCCTGGGATTCCACGAGGTTCGGGAGCGGTCCCACCTACGGGAGCGGGAGCTTGCGCGACTCCACCCGCGTGCTCACCGAACGCCTGGACCGCATCCTGGACCAGGGTGGGTGCGCCGTGGACACCGCGTTCGTGCATGGAAACACCGCGGTGGCCACGGACTCCGGACCCCTCTTCCCCTCCGACCACGGCGTCGTGGTGGCCAAGCTCCGCTACGGCATCCGCCTCTGACCTATTTTTCCTTCCACCATGACCTTGCGCGCCTACTTCCGTTCCATCGAAGACCATGCCGCCACCCACGAACTCGAAGAGGTCGTCTACGACCACGAGGGTTCGCTCCTGGAAGTCTTCCATCCGCTGGAGCCGCTGCGCCAGCGGTCCGCCGGGGACTGGAAGCAGCTGTTCGGAGGGCGTTCCGGCTCGATGGACCTCCGCGACCGTTCCGGCGTTTGGGGCAAGAAGGAATGGGTTCTCCCGCAGATTCCGGACGAGCACATCGTGAGCCTGGGGGAGGGCTGGAATCCGCTCTTGCCCGCTCCGCGCACGGCCGCCCGACTCGGCTTGGCGGATGTCCGCCTCAAGCTCTGCGGCACCACGCACACCGGCTCCTTCAAGGACCTGGGCATGACGGTGCTGGTCAGCTGGGTGAACCACTTGAGGCGCTCCGGAGCGGGGATCCGCGCCGTGGCCTGCGCTTCCACGGGAGACACCTCTGCCGCTCTGGCGGCGTACGCGGCGGCGGCGGGAATTCCCGCCATCGTGTTCCTCCCCGCCGACAAGGTGAGCCTGGCCCAGCTCATCCAGCCCGTGGCCAACGGCGCCCATGTCCTCGCCCTGGAGACGGACTTCGACGGCTGCATGGAAATCGTCCAGGAATTGACGAGGGACAAGTCCATCTACCTGGCCAATTCCAAGAACAGCCTGCGGATCGAAGGGCAGAAGACGGTCGCCATCGAGACGGTGCAGCAACTGGGTTGGACGGCGCCGGACTGGTTCGTCGTTCCGGGCGGGAACCTGGGGAACGTGTCCGCGCTGGCGAAGGGCCTGGATCTCCTCTTCGTGCTGGGGCTGCTCTCCGGCAAACGTCCTCGCATCGCCGTGGCCCAGGCCGCCGCCGCCGATCCGCTGGTGAGGTCCTTCGAACACGGTCTGGCCCCCCTGGTGCCCCAGACGGCCCGGGCCACGCTGGCCAGCGCGATCCGCATCGGCAATCCCGTGAGTTTCCCGAAGGCCCTGGACGCGCTGCGGCGCTACGAAGGCGTGGCGGAATCCGTCACCGAAGACCGGTTGTCCGACGCCGCGGCGCGAAACGACCTGGAGGGGTTCTACAACTGCCCGCACACCGGCGTGGCGCTGGGCGCCCTGGAGCAACTGGTGGAGAAGGGAACCGTGGCCAAGGGATCCCGGGTGGTGGTGGTGAGCACCGCGCACGGACTCAAGTTCAGCGAATTCAAGACGGGGTACCACGAAGGTCGGCTTTCCGGAGTGGAGTCCCGCCTGGCCAACCGCGTGATGCGCGTCGTTCCCACCTACGCCGCGGTCCAGGAT
>CAYXXL010000171.1:0-6588 GCA_964469025.1 uncultured Fibrobacteria bacterium | reverse complement strand
GTCGAGGTAGACTCCTGCGAATCCATCTGTCACTGAGTACATGGCGTTGACGCACGCGGCAGTGGATGTGTCGCCGCAGTTGGACAAGGTGTTGATGTCGTCTTTCGCCCGCGTGAACAGGTAGATCGCACTGCCCAGGGCTTGCATGGCCGCTAGATTATCACTCTGTAGTTTGGCCTCCTGCGACTTGTCGTAGGCGGAAGGAACGTACTTGACTCCGGTAGCTGCATCTGCCTCCTGCCGCACCTCAAGGTCGCTGAGCCATGCGGAATATTTCTGGTTGATGGCCTGGGTGATAGCTTCGGAAGCAGCTGCCTGCAACAAGTTCACGGAAACCGACTGGGCAAACGACCACATCCGCGGAATCTCCGTGGGCGATCCGTACTTCTCGACCCGTCTCGTCGCAAAACCCCCGATGTCCAGATCCCCCCCACTGACAGTTTGGTCGCTGTAAACCGCATTTCGTCTAGTGGAATCCGACATGTTGATCTGGTTGTGGTCCAAGTCGTATTCGAAGGAAAACAGAGGATCGCGCCAATGACTGTTCCAGGTGCGGACCAGCGACACCCCCATCGGTGCACCGGGAAGGTCAACCGGTGTCGAGGTGATCACCAGATTGCCATTGAGGTTCGAAACAACCCCCTCTTCGCCGCTTCGCTTGTAGCTGTGGGTGGGAGACAGTCCCTCTTCGTTGTGGCGGGATAAAAGAGCGAAGGAGGCCTGCGGCACTGCGAGCAGGCAGGCCAAAAGACCTGGTGTCAAGATCCGGCGCATCACGGGGTCCACCTCACGTTGTCAACGATCATGTGCATGCCTGAAGGGGCGTTGGCGTTGAGCGACAGCATGAGCTGTGCCGTCGTCCCCAATCCGTAAAGAGAGCCGTTGAATGGAATGCTCAAGGTGACCCACCCGGATGATGCTGCAACCGGGATGTTCGCGGTGTATTGATCCCACTGGTACCGATAGGGCGCATCATTCACCATGAACCACGCCTGCTCCCAACCCTGCAAGGCGAACTCGGATTTGAGATCGAAGGAGAGGGTATGGGCACCATTGAACGCCGAGTCCACCACGGTGGAGAAGGAAAGGATGGTTCCACCACCATTGGGAACCAGCGAGATCGCTGTTCGCGTTCCATCGTGGACGATTGTGCACTGATTGCAGCTTGTCAACCCTCCAAGCGAGTCCAGCGCAAGCCCGTTCGACGCATTCGTCGAACCCGAATTGCCAGATCCTGTCGAACTGCCAGATCCGCTGGTGTCCGATCCATTCGCGCCTTCCAGTCGTACTGCGCCGATGTCGAACTGGAAGCTTTGCGTCCCGTTGCCATGCCCGTTGGCCAGGAACATGATGTCAAAGGACTCCCCGAGGGTATACTGGCTTGGGGCGTACTGGAACCGAAGGGTCACCCACTGCCCTTCCGCTTGCTGCAGTCCGTTGTCGTTCAAGGGGACGAGGTTCAGAGTTATCCACTTCAACCCGTCGAACGTGGCAGCAGAAAGCGTACCCGGCCAAGCCGTACCAGTCATCTCCGATGGATCGACATAGACATCGACATCCACTACCGAGTGGTCGGCCCAGGCGGTGTCAAACACGAAGGTGTGCTTGATGTTCCAATCGGGCTTGGATTGGATCACTTGGACGGCAGCTTTCCCGCCTACGGAGACCTCCTGGGTGGAGAGGAGCGGGTCCCGCCCGTTGGAGGGGAGGCCAGACACATCTCCCGCGGCGATGCTGGTGTTGGAGGTCCCACTCGTGGTTCCGCCGGTTCCTGTCGTGTCGGTGCAGGATCCGGTCAGCGACTCCACGCTCCCCGAAGGGACTGCGGTGTCCGAGGGGACGCTGACGGGTTCACGACCCCATACATTCACCGTGTCCGGGTTTTCCCCTGCATCGTATCCCCAGATCCGGGACCAGAGCCCGTTGTTCTTGTACTCGGCCACCAAACCGGTCAGCAAGGAGAATGAATTCGACAAGTCGGGTGCGAAGTGCTGTCGCGACACACCGTTCAAGAAGAGACTGTCGTTGTATCCGATAGTCCAGATCCCCTCCCAACCTTTGCCGGGAATCAGCGGCGAGGATGTGCTCCATGTCAGTTGGTGGGCATGGTTTGCCTTTCGCCCCTGCGGATCAACGGCCAACGGGAAATCCCAAGCGGAATCGATGGGAGAGAACCACGAATCGGCAACGGATTCATCGGTCCCCATGCCCCCGCTGTTGTTGGAGAATCCCATGCCGACCGAAGCTGGACTCCAGTACGGAAGCCGCAGACGCAAACTGTCCGATAACAGTGGCAAATGGGTAGGATTCAACAGCCTGAGGTCCAGGCGGGTGGTGGCGGAATTTCCCACCGCGTAGGCTTGTCCAAACAAGATCGCTCCGACCCGACGAGTGGTGACTCGAACCGGTCCGCCGTATTTTGCGAAGCGCATCCCGGTCAGATAGAGGTCTGCTCGACGAGCCGTGTCGACGCGGGAGGTGTGGGAACGATCCAGCATGAACTTAAGGAACAACTTGGTGGAGTCCGAGTTCGCGGGAAGTGAACTCTGGAACAGTTCGTCCAACGGGATGCTGACCTTCTGCCAGCCACGCATGATCTGTTCATCGGCCAAATAGGCTTGAACAAGGTTGAAATCCTCCTCCGAAGCGTGGTTGTCGTCTCCTGGGCCCGGCTGGATCTGATGAGTTAGCCAGACACGAACCGGCAGGTCCCGGTGATCTCGACTCGGCCAATCCCGACCGGTGGCGACCCAGAATTCCAAATGTGTGAAGCGGCTGCGATCCAGCGCACTGTTCGGTGCCACAAACTGCACGCCGTCCACCGTGGTGTCGGAGAAGGGAACCACCAGGATCGAATCGCTCCCGATGGGGTGCAGGCGCACCGGGCAATCGCCATCCCGAGCAACGAGATCCACCGATGCCTTCCAGGAGGGTGTGGAGGAGGTAGACCCGGTCCCCCAGGAGCTGCCCGGAACCCAGGTGCCGCCATGCCCGGCCAGGATCTTGGTGGAGTCCGCAGCCTTCCCTGGTGCCAGGGAATAGACCACGAGGGAATCGGCCGCAATCCGGGTCGGGTCCGTGTAATCGAAGACGCGAAGGCGCAACACGATCTCCCCGGTGTCGGGCACCACGAACGAGTCAATGGCTCCTACCCGGATCACCCTTCCCAGCGAGTCCAGCCAATCGTATTGCAGCGGATGGCCAATTGGATCCACGGAAGCAGCTGCGGAGGCCACCAGGTGCGCGCCTGGCGAGGTGGTGCCGGCAACAGTGATATGAGCACGGATCTGGTCCAACGAATCGATCGAGCGAGATGGATCCACCAGATTTTCAGGAGACCAATAGGAGACCGTGGCTGGGCTTTCATTCGGTGCCAGTCCCCAAGCTCGTGCCCAGGTGCCGTTCGGCTCCAGATGGTCGACAACCACGCGTGGTGCGAATTGGAAGAAGTTGGCGGAGTCCGGCCAGCTCCAAGCGAGCGAATGCCCACCATTGAATCGAATCATCGGAATTTCCCACGGATTCGTATTGTCTCCAATGGAGCCCCCGAAATTTTCCACGACCATCCAGAACGAAGCCGAGGCTGTCGTCTGGAGGCGAAGTCCAGCATCCGGTCCGGGAGTATTTCCCACCCACTGGATCTGTCCGAATTCATTAGCCAATGGATTCGGTGGCGTGACTACACCCAGCGAATGGGTCGCCTCGACCAGTTGCTTCGCATCTATCGTGGAGTCGATGGGAAGGCCCAGAATGGTCTGCATGTCCACGGTGTCGGAGCCCCACGTGGTGTCCCCGCTCAACTGTCCTTCCCGCGTCTGATAATAGGCCCTCAGTCGCATGCTGTCCAGTTGTAACGGCACACTTCCCTGGTTGAGGAGTCGCACCGTCAGTGCAAACTGGTTCAGGTAGTCGTCCGGTTGATTGTTCTGCCGTGTATTCACCAGCACTTGCAGACCGGTCTTTCGCGTGGTGACAATCTGACCACCTTGGGTGCTGTACTTCACCAACCGGATGTCATCCAGCAGCACGCGGGGGTGGGTAGCCAAGGGACTTTGCCCTGCGTCATCGGTCATGATCTTCAGTTGCAACCAGCCTCCCCGAATCTGCGGTTCAGTGTAGACCTCGCGGAGAGGTATGCTGACCGTCTGCCAATGCGACGGATCGGACATGTCTGACAGGTATCCATTGACATAGGCGAAATCCTCTTCGCGAGCGCCATTTCCTTGGCCGGCATCCCCTCGATCCAGCCAAATTCGCACAGGTTGTTTGACTCCTGCATCCATGGCGACCTTGAATTCCAGGTTGCTGTACTTCGTGAGATCGACCTCGTCGTGGCACCACGAAGCACCCTGCGCATCCCAGTAACTGGAGTCGCAAGTGGCCCGAAGCATCAAGTAACCAGACGTATCGAACCGCAGAGATGTCATCTTGGTTCCGCGGTACGGCGTCATCAGATGTTTCGATCCATCCGGTCCCAACAAGGAATCGGAGGCAACGATTGAATCAGGCATGACCCAACTCTGATTCCACTTTGCATCCCACTGGTCGTCGAAGATGTACTGAGTGCCTGTCAGAACTGGGCGGGATCCCATGGACCCCAGAGAATCCTGCACAAAGACGCTATCCGTCGCCCAGGCGGCTCGCGATGCATCGGCCGAATCGTAGACTTCGAGCGAAATCGTGTAGACTCCAGGTGTGGAGGCGACAAACGTGTCGGCAACGGTGTTGTGATTGGTTCCGGTGCCGGATTGCCACCACTGGTATACCAGTTTGTGCAACTCTGGATCGTAGGATGAATCGGCACGGAGCACCAAGGGCTGGCCAACGGTAGTCCACAGTACTCCCGATGGAGTGATCCTGGCCACGGGCAACCGCAGTGCTCGTGGAGGCGGCTCGGATCCAAAGAGAACGTTCCCGTCCATGTCGTAGGCCGGGAAGTGAGGGTTCGGCACGGATGTGTCCGATGCGTTGCTCCAGTCGTCCGAGCGGTTCAGCGAAACCCCATGGCCGAAGATTTTCAGGATCGCGACCGGAGCCAGATTGGTTCCGCCCGGAAGTGAACAATCCCCGCACAGCATGGAAATCTTCCACGTATTTGGAGCCTTGGTGGGAACGGAATCAATTCCAGAAATATTCAGGCTTCGCCACTCCGATGGAACTCCGGACAAAACGGCAAACGGAGCTGAGTCGGATGTGAGCCAGTAAGCGAGCTGGAGCCCGTGGATCGTCTTCGTCCCTAGATTTTTAAGCCCAATCCAAACGCGTAAAGTATCGCCCACCGAATCAGTTCGGCTGAGGACTTCGATGCCTACCGGTGTGTTGTTTGGCCACCAATCCGTATCATCCCCGTCCACAGTCACCGGTTTGAATTCCTCCGGCGTGAAGGTCAACATCCCGCCGTTGGCCGACCGCACGGTGTCTCCGGCAAAACCGTCGGGAATGATGGCCCAGCGAATCGGATTCAGGCTCTTGGCCGATCCCGAGCGAATCCCGACCTCGGTCACGCCTCCGGAGGCCGGAGCGATCGTACCTGACGGCAGGCGTTGGTCACCACGACCGACAGAATCGGTAGCAGGGTTGTCGACTTCGTTCATGTGGAAACCGAATCCATCCAGCAAGTCGAGTCCCTCGCCATTTGTGGCACTGAGAATCCACGTTTTGAGCGAGTCGCTCCAGCGATAGAGACTGACCTGTGCGGCGGAACCATCGTCGGCGGTGGTCAGGTTGGTCCACTCCAAGGCGACATCCGCACCCCGGAACCCACGCGGTGTTCCACTTGTCGTGTCTCCCGTTGTACTGTCTCCGTCTTCGTCCACAAGCAACCGGTAGAGGTGGTTGTCTCGCTCGCCTACCACCAAAGGATTGCGTCGTTGAATGAGCCAGTAGTCCCAAGTCTGGGGGATCGTGAATCCCGGTGGGGTGGACACGTTCCGACGCATGTAGACTTCACCCCAATCCGCACCTTGTCCATTGTTGTCGCCAGCGCTGTCAATCACCTGAAGATCTGCCAACGAGTCGTCAAGCATCACCACTAGCGAGTCCATATCGTTCAGCATGTCGTAGGCTCGAACCACCAGTCGGTGGTGGGATTTCGTGGGGGTGACCTCGAACAACCTCTGTGTCGGGTGCGTCAGGATCGCCGGTGCAAATTTCTTGAACACCGTAGCAGGCGTGTCGATGCGTGTCCCGTCCAAGGTGATCACCATGGAATCGATCAAGACATCCGATTGAGGTGCCAGCACGAAGTCCATGGGAACCCCACGCCTGGACTGGCGAACAATGATCCCACTATCCCCATTGGTTCGGCCTCCGAAAAAGTTCTCCGAGTCGGTCGGAGGCGAGATCAACAGGTTCCGACCTGCTGTCATGATGCTGTCCACCCGGGGAGCAGAGAGAAGACGCAATGCGTTGAGGCTGTCCAGCAAAGTCGGATACTCGAGCCCTCCTCCCAAAGTCGGGATCCGCACATGGTACAGAACAGGAGTGGGTGGCGGTTCGGCGAGAACATGGAACCGCACCGTGGTGTCGTTCCCCGCGAGATCTCGTACAACCAGCTGGATGGAATTGGATGCTGTGGAGTCGGTGGTG
>CAYXXL010000170.1:0-6646 GCA_964469025.1 uncultured Fibrobacteria bacterium | reverse complement strand
CCAGAGGGTTCTCCAGGGGGCCACGGAGATCTGGGCTTTCTTTTCGAAGTAAGGGATCTTGGTGGACGCCGGGGCTTCCTTCGAAACAAGGCTCGGCTACGGGGTCGGTTCGAGGTCGGACCTGTCCTGGTCGACCTTGCTCCATCCCGACGAAAGGGCGGAGATCCTTCCCCAGTTGGGACATCTGCTGCCCTACGACGGCAGTTCCATCCGGAGCGAATTCAGATTGCGCCACATGCAGGGGACCTGGATCAACGTCGAGGCGGTGCTCACCCGGGTGTCCGCGAAGGACGGCGGCGACGGCATCCTGATGCAGGCCCAGGACGTGACCAGGTTCAAGATCGCCGAGGAGGCCCTCCGCTTCGCGGAGGAGAAGTACCGAGGCATCTTCGAGAACGCGGTGGAAGGCATCTACCAGTCCGCTCCGGATGGACGGTTCCTGTCTGCAAACTCCTCCCTCGCGCGGATCCTGGGCTACGAGAGCCCGGTCCACCTGATCCATTCGGTCCGCGACGTGGCCGCGGACGTCTACGCCGATCCGGACGTCCATCGCCGATTCCGGGGCGTGGTGGACAAGGAGGGCTCGGTCAAGGACTTCGAGTCCCGCGTGCGCCGGCGCGACGGGACGGAGATCTGGATCAGCGAGAACGCGCATTCCGTCCGGGACGGGGCCGGAAGGATCCTGTATTACGAGGGCACGGTGGAGGACGTGACGGCCCGGCGCATGGCGCAGGACGCGTTGCGCACGTCGGAGGAGCGCTACGCGTTGGCCGCGCTGGGATCCAACGGCGGCCTTTGGGAGTGGGACCTGTCCGGTGAACGGATGTACTACTCCCCCCGGTGGGTCGAAATCCTGGGGCTGCGCGAAGCGGACCTCAAGGGGGCTCCCCAGGAGTGGTTCGACAGGGTCCATCCGCGCGACCTGGACCTGGTCAAGCAGGAGATCGCCGCCCACCTCTCCGGGCAGGCTCCCCACTTCGAGTGCGAGTTCCGGATCCTGCACAGCGACGGCGCCTACCGGTGGGTGCTTTCCCGCGGGATGGCGCGCTTCGGTCCCGACAAGAAGGCCGAGCGGATGGCCGGATCGCTGGAAGACGTCACTTCGCGCAAGCGCGCCGAAGAACAGCTGATGCAGGGCGCCCTGTACGACAACCTGACCGGCCTGCCCAACCGGGCGCTGTTCCTGGACCGGCTGCGCCGCGCCATCTCCAGGGCGCAGAAGACGGCCAACGGGCAGTACGTGGGCGTTCTCCACCTGGACATCGACAGGTTCAAGCTCATCAACGACAGCTTGGGCCACGAAGCGGGGGACGAGTTGATCCTGGCCGTGGGCCGCGCCCTGGAGGAGAGCATCCACGCCCGCGACACCCTGTCCCGGTTGGGCGGGGACGAATTCGCCATCCTGATGGAGGGATACCAGGACATCAACGTGTTCCCGCGGATGGCCGAGCAGATCCTGCAGCGGCTCACCCAACCCATCCGCATCCGCAGGCAGGAGGTTTTCGTCAGCCTGTCCGTGGGGATCGCGGTGTCCGAACGCCTGCAGGACCATCCCGACGACCTGCTCCGCGACGCCGAAACGGCGATGTACCGCGCCAAGGCCCAGGGAAAGGGGCGCCACGTCGTGTTCAACCAGGGGATGCACGAGTTCGCGACCGCCCACCTCCAGTTGGAGACGAGCCTGCGCAAGGCGGTGGAACGCGAGGAGTTCCGCGTCTACTACCAACCGATCCTGGACATCGCCTCGGGCGCGGTGGCCGGTTTCGAGGCGCTGGTCCGATGGCAGAATCCGACCAAGGGCATCGTCAACCCGGCGGTGTTCATTCCCCTCGCCGAGGAGACGGGCCTGATCGTGGAGATCGGACGGCAGGTCCTGCACGAATCCTGCCGCCAGTTCATGGTCTGGAGACGGTCGCGGGAATCGGTCAAGGACATGTTCCTCTCGGTGAACCTCTCCGTGCGGCAATTCATCCTCCCCGACATCGTGGACCAGATCCGCACCATACTCTTCGACACGGGGTTCCCCGGCGAATGCCTGAAGCTGGAGATCACGGAATCCGTGATCCTGGACAACACCTCCGCCGCCTCCGAGAAGCTCTACGCCTTGCGGAGCCTGGGAGCGCAGCTTTCGATCGACGACTTCGGGACCGGGTACTCGTCGCTGTCGTACCTGCACCAGTTCCCCTTCGACAACCTGAAGATCGACCGCTCCTTCGTCTCCCGCATGGTGGACGCCCCCGAGCGGGCCGCCATCGTGCGCACCATCGTCCACCTGGCGCGAAGCCTTTCCATGGACGCGGTGGCCGAGGGCATCGAGACCCAGGCCCAACTGGCCGGACTGCACGCCATGGGCTGCCGCTACGGCCAGGGGTTCCTGTTCAGCAAGCCGGTGCCGGCCGTGGAGGCCGAAGCCCTGCTGGACACCGTGTTCCTCGTGCCCGCATCCGACGCCTCCGAAGCGGCCTAGTAGCCGCCTCGGACGGGACGGCTCCGTATTTGACGGATTCCGTCCTCGAAGGACGACCAGATCCTGGCGGCCCAATCGGTCTCCGCGCTGCGCGCCGCGCTGCGCGAACCACGGGTCGGGACCTCCAGGGAGTAGAGTTGGGCCCCGTCGGAAAGGTCGAAGACCCCAAACCAGGCCGGATCCTCGAAGCTGTCCAGCGAATCCTTGGCGTTGCGGCTCCCACCCGGGCGGAGGGCGATCAGCAGATCCAGGCCCATGGCCTTTCCCACCCTGACCAGTCCCGCCCTGGTGGCCGGTGCGAGCGACGGCTCGCCCATGCGCACCACCGGTTCCATGCCGACGTGCGCCCCCGACCAAACGGCGGGGTCGGAGCGCAGGAGGTCCGTCAGGCTGTCAAGGTCCCACCCGTCCAGATTCCGCACCCCCCGGTTCCCGGAATCGACCGGATTCCAATGGATCCCCGGATCCAGGTCGCGCAGGGCCACATCGGCCTGGGAGAGGGTTTCGAATTCGGCGACGGTGTAGGGGCCGCGCCCCATCACCAGGTACACGCCCACGCGTGCGGCGCCGAACTGTCCATTCCAGCCTTGACGCACCTGGCTGGGGCCCGGGACCCGAGTCCCGGCGCACGAGGATAGGATGCAGGCCATGGTGGGAAACAGCCGGGACGAGCGATGACTTGCCATGGGCGACAATCTAGCTGGATCGCGCTCGGACCCCCGCGCCGCGCCTGAGCCAGTCGGCGAGTCCGTCTTCGCCGACCACCATGGCGAGGCCTCCGTCGCCGACGAGCGCCGCCCCGGCGAAAAGTCCGGATGCACGACAGATCTCGTCCACCGGTTTGATCACGGTGCGCTGGACGCCCAGGACCTCCTCCACCCGCAGCACGCAATCGACTTCCCTTGCGCGCAGCCGCACGAAGACGCCCTCCGCGTCCGGAGAGAGCGGGGAATCGAGCATGTCGGAGGACTCCACCATGCGCAGGATCTCGTCGCGGAACAGGACCGTGGCCCCGCTTCGCGGCAGGTGGTCGACCTTCGCCGAGGAGGCCGGAAAGGTCTCCAAGACCACGCGCATCGGAACCACGAAGCGCTCGCGTCCGCAGCGGAACAGGAACCCGTCGGTGATCCGGGTGGTGATCCCCCTGGGCAGCGTCACCAGGAATGCGCAACCGCGACCGGGATCGTTCCTGACCTCGACGCGGCCTCCGGCGCCTTCGATCTCCTTCTTGACGACATCCATGCCGACCCCGCGACCGGAGATTTCCGTGACGGCGGCGGCGGTGGAGATCCCGCTGCGAAAAAGCACCTGGACGGCTTCGGTCTCGCCGAATGGCGCATCGGGCCTTTGCAGGCCGAGCTCCACGGCCTTTCGGCGCAGACCGTCCAGGTCGAGGCCGCGCCCGTCGTCCTCGACGCGCATCACGACGGATTCCTCCATCTCCACGATGGAGACCTCGACCCTCCCCGTTTCGGGCTTGCCCAAACGGAGGCGTTCTTCCCGGCCTTCTACACCGTGGTCGCAGGCGTTGCGCACCATGTGCATCAGGGGGGCGTCCAAAAGCTCCAGGTAGGACTTGTCGATGCGGACATCCTCGCCGCGCACCACGGTCTCTATGCTCTTGCCGGTCCTGCCGGCGACGTCGCGGCACAGCCGAGGCACCTTCTGCAGCAGGGGCCTGGCCTCGGTCCTGCGCAGTTCCAGCACGGCACCGCTGAGCCTGGACGAAAGGTGCCCGAACTGTTCCACCGCCTGTCGCAGGTCCGCGGCCAGTTCGTCCGAGTCGCCCCCCGGAAGCATGCGCTTGCCCAGGTAGCGGAACTGCTCCTCCAACCCCATCAGCTCGCCCACCTGGTCCAGGAAGCGGTCCATGCTGGCCTCGGGTATCCGCATCGTCCGCTCGCGGTTTTCCTGCCGCGGGACCTCGGTCCGCCCGACCGGAGCGGGGTGCTCGACCGGTTTCCCCGATTCCGCCGGGGAGGCGAGGATCGCGTGGATCTTGTCCAGGATCAGTTCTCGCGCCAGCGCATCCAGTCCCACCGCGGAACCTGTGAAGGTGCGAGCGATGTCCAGGATCTCGTGCAGGGCGATGCGGACGGGTTCCGAATTCTCCGAGCCCAGCAACCGGTCCATCTCCTCCAGCACGGCGCGTTCGCGTTCGGAAGGCAGGCGATGTGGGTCGGAATCCGTCAGAAGGCTCGCCAGACGGGAAAGGCCGGTGGAACCGGATGCCCCGGATTCCAGGCGCACCGCGTGGTGGAGTCGGTCCAGGCCCATGCTGCGGAAAGGCTCGGGAAGGGTTGCGATGAACTCCTCGGCCTCGCGGTATCTCGTGTCCGGAACCGCGGTCGGTTCCGAAGGCATCCGCGCGAAGTGCTCCAGATCGGCGAGAAGCCCGGCGAATTCCTCCGGGGAAGCCTCCTCGGGCAGAGCGTCCCTGGCACGGGAGAGCAAGGTTCGCAGGACGTCCAGACCCCTCAGGAGGAGGTTTCCCAACCCGCGGTCGGGTTTCCGCCGGCCCTGCCGGACCTGGTCGAGGAGGGACTCCATGCGGTGCGAGATCTCCTTGACCCGCATCAGCCCGAAGTACGCGGCGTTTCCCTTCAGGGAATGGACGGGCCGGAAGATCCTCTCCACCAGGGTTGCGTCGTCCGGGAGCTCCTCCAGCCGCACGAAGAGGGACTCCACCGCTCCCAGGGATTCCATGGATTCCTCGACGAAATCCAGCAGGAGATCGCGGTTCACCTCCGGAATGGACGTCATTGTCCGTCTCCCTTGAGACCGCGCAGCTCCAGGAATTTGCTTTCCCACCGGTGGTGGAAGGCGAAAGCCGCATCCACGGCGGCGTCGAGCTCGGAGAGGTCCTGGAACGGTTTGAACACGCAGGTGTCCGCTCCCAGCTTCATGCAGGAGAGGGCGTTCTCCAAGGTCACGTATCCGGTGATCATGATCACCCGGGTCATGGGGTATTCCTGGCGGACGCGGCGCAGGAGGCCGATCCCGTCCAAGCGCGGCATGAGAATGTCCGAAACCACCACGCGATAGGGGATGCAGGCGAGCTTTTCCAGCGCCTCCTCGCCGTCCTGCGCCGTCGCGGCATCCAGTCCGGAAAGGCGGAAATGGCGCGCCAGGGAATCGCGGATGGGTGTTTCGTCGTCCACAACCAGAAGTCGATGCTTCATGTACGGGCCTCGAGTGCGGGAAGGGAAACCTCGAAGCAGGCGCCGCAACTGGTCGGAAGGAACGACAGCTTGCCTCCGAACTCCTCGACCAGCCCTCGGCTGATGTAGAGTCCGAGGCCGGTCCCCTTGCCGGTCGGCTTGGTGGTGAAGAATGGCTTGAACAGGGAATCGGACTTGTCCTCCGGGATTCCGGGGCCGGTGTCGCGGAATCGGATGCGCACGCCTTGGGAACCGCGAGCGGCCTCGATGCGGATCTCGCGCACGGGGCTTTCCTCCATCGCATCGGCGGAGTTCATCACGAGGTTCACGAACACCTGCTCCAGGCGCGTCGCGTCGGCGTGGACTTCGGGAAGATCGGGCTCGACCTCCACGACGACGCCCACCAGGCCCTTCAACCGGACCGAGCACATCCGCAAGGCGCGCCGCAGGATCTCCTCCACCGACAAGGCGACGGGCTCGCCATGGCCCGTCCGCGAGAACGAACGGAGTTCGGAGGTGATCTGCCGGATCCTGGAAACCCCATCCTCCATCTCGGTCAGGACCGAAGGCATTTCGGCCGCCAAGGCACTGGCGCGGTCGGATTCCGTCTTGTCCGCCCGCCCGGACAGGGATCGTTCGATGGTGCTCCAGTTTTCCCGCAGGGTCTGCACGTTCACGGAAAGGAAGCTCGCGGGATTGTTGATCTCGTGGGCCACGGAGGAGGAGAGCATGCCCAAGGACGCCATCCTGTCGGCGTGGACCAGCTGGGCGGCGCGGGACTCTGCGATCCGGTGCATCAGGCTGGCGTAGTCCGAGATCCCGCGTTGGAGGTCGAGGGTGCGGAACCCCACTTCGATCCGCGCCTGGAGGATGTACGGGGAGTAAGGCTTGGAGACGAAGTCGTCGGCTCCCTGGCGCAACGCGGAGATCACGTCTTCGTCGTCGGTCTTGGACGTGACCAGGATCAGGTAGTAGTTGAGGCAGGGGAGTTCCGCATGGAGTCTCTGGCAGATCTTGA
>CAYXXL010000169.1:0-6655 GCA_964469025.1 uncultured Fibrobacteria bacterium | reverse complement strand
GAATCCGCCGATCCCGCCCTTAAGGACGCCTTGCTCCAGGCCGCCGACGAGGCCCTGCGGGAGCACGAGGTCTTCCGCCAACGGGAAGGTGCGTCGCTGGAAGCCGACATGCTCCAGCGCCTCGGGCGGATCGAGGCGGCCACTGGACGGATTCCGGCGATGTCGCGGGCCAACCTCGAGAAGGCCCGGGACAGCCTGGAATCCCGCATCCGGGAATACCTGGACGGAAAGGAGATCGATGCGGCGCGCATCGCCCAGGAGATCGGGCACATGTCGGAGCGTCTGGACGTCCAGGAGGAGATGACCCGGCTCGCCGCCCACATCGCGGCCTTCCGAAAGACCCTCGCGGACGGCGGAAGCGTGGGGAAAAGGATCGGATTCCTGCTCCAGGAGATGCTCCGGGAAACCAACACCACCGGCTCCAAGTGCCAGGATGTGGGGATCACCGCACTGGTCATCTCCATGAAGGAGGAACTGGAGGCCATCCGGGAGCAGGTGGCCAACCTGGAATGACCGGTCTGCCGTCGACGGCCGGTCGTTCCGTTTTCGATCTTGGAAGAATGTCCGGACTCTACCTCGTCGACGCCATGGCCCTGGCCTACCGGTCCTTCTTCGCCCTCCTGCGCACCAACATGCGCGCGCCGGACGGCAGGCCCACCTCCGCCGTCTTCGGTTTCGCCCAAGCGCTCCTGCGCGTGGTGGAAAGCCGCGGACCCAGCCACATGGCCATCGCCCGCGACCTGAGCGGACCCACGTTCCGACACCATCTCTACCCCGCCTACAAGGCCCAGCGACAACCGATGCCCGACGACCTGCGTGCGCAGATCCCGCTGGTCGACGAGCTGGCCGCGGCTTGCGGCCTGCCCATGGTTTCGCTTCCCGAGTTCGAAGCCGACGACGTGATGGCCACCTACGCGCGAGTGGCCAAGGAGGCTGGACTTCCCGTCTACCTCATGACCCGCGACAAGGATCTCATGGCGCTGGTCGGTGACGGAATCCGACTGTTCGATCCGGGTCGCGGCACCGAGCGGCCCGAAGAGATAGATCCCACCTGGGTGAAGGCGAAGTTCGGGGTGGAGCCGTCGCAGGTGCGCGACTACCTGGCGCTGGTGGGCGACGCCTCGGACAACGTTCCGGGAGTGCCGAAGGTGGGAGAGAAGACGGCCGCGGAACTGCTGTCGCGCTACCCCGACATCGAATCCATCTACGCGCACCTCGAGGAGATCGGGCAGACGAAGAAGGCGGTGCGACGGAGCCTGGAGGAAGGCCGCGACCTGATGGAGATCTCCCGGACCCTGGTGACCCTGCGGGACGACCTGGACCTTCCGCCGCTGGCCGACCTGGAATTCCGCGGCCTGGATCTTCCCAGGGTGAAACGATTCCTGACGGACCTCGGCATGCGCACCCTGGTGTCGACCGCGGACAAGCTGGGGAAAGGTGTTGGCCCCAAACCGACGCACCCGGACGTCTCGGGGCTGGGCCTTTTCGAATCGGCGCCAGCCGATGCCGCCGCCGCGACCCCATTCAACCTGCAGGCGATTTCCGACGGGGATGAACTGGCATTCCTCGCGGACGTCCTGCGGGCGATGGATTCGGTTGCCATGGTTCCGGTGCCGGGGTCTTCCAAGGACCTGATCGGAATCGGCCTGAGTTGGGGAGAGGGGATCGGGAGGTACCTGCCGATCGGCGACAAGGAAGGGCAGCTGCACCCTTCCGCGGTGCGCGACGCGTTGGGCGACCTCTGGTCGGATCCCAAAAGGACCTGGATCGCCTTCGACGGAAAGTCGCTGCGGCGGTCCATGGAGCGAATGGGTTGGCAACTGCCCGGGGTCGTGGAGGAGGTCCAGATCGCGGCCTATCTGCTGGCACCCGGCGAACGCCACCTGGAACTGGAACGCATCGTCCATTTCCGGGCCAGAAGGGTGCTGCGCCGGTGGGAAGACCTGCTGGGATCCGCGCGCGCCAGACGCGAGCCGGAATCCGTCCCCCCCGAGGAGATGTGCGGCTGGGCCGCCGCCGCCGCGGAAGCGCTCGTGCCGGTGTGGAAGGCGGTGCGGGAGGAACTGGGAAAACAAGATCTGTCCAGATTGTATTCGGAAGTGGAAAGGCCGCTTTCCGAGGTCCTGCGCAGGATGGAAGACCACGGGATCGCCTTGGACCGGGACCTTTTCGCGCACCTGTCCTCGGAAATGACGAGCCAGATCGCCGCTCTCGAGGCGAAGGCCTCGGAGGCCGCGGGCGTGGAATTCAACGTGGGATCGCCGCGGCAATTGGGAGAGATCCTATTCGACCGCCTGGGCTTGAAGGCGGGGCGGAAGACGGAAACCGGACAGCGCTCGACGGATTCCGACACGCTGGAAGGACTTCGGGACCAGCACCCCCTTCCCGGCATCGTGCTGGAGCACAGGGAACTGGCCAAGCTCCTGGGCACCTACGTGGACCCGCTTCCCCTGATGGCCGACGCGAACGGGCGGGTCCACACCCTTTTCCAGCAGACCGTCGCCGCGACCGGCAGGCTCTCCAGCGTGGACCCCAACCTGCAGAACATCCCCGTGCGCGGCGAGGTCGGACGCCAGCTCCGAAGGGGGTTCGTGGCGGGACCGGGGAACGTCCTGGTCTCCGCGGACTACAGCCAGATCGAGCTGCGCCTGCTCGCGCACCTCTCGGGCGATGCGGCCCTGCGAGCGGTGTACGAGGCAGGCGAGGACATCCACGCCCGGACCGCCGCCGTCGTGCACGGCGTGGAACCGAAATCCGTCACATCCGACCAGAGACGCGCGGCGAAGGTGGTGAACTTCGGGGTGGTCTACGGAATGGGCCCCCACGCCCTGGCGGCCCAGACCGAGCTTTCGTACGCGGACGCGAAGAAGTTCATCGAAGGCTACTTCTCCGCCTACCCGGGGGTGAAACCCTACATGGAGGCGATCCTGGAGGCCGCACGCACCAACGGCTACGTGGAGACCATCCTGGGCCGCAAGCGCTGGATCCGCGAAATCAACGAGAAGAACCGTGTTTTCAGGGAGCGGGCCGAACGCGAAGCGGTCAACACTCCCATCCAGGGAAGCGCGGCGGATCTCGTGAAGCTCGCGATGCTCGCGGTGGACCGTGAGATCCGCGCCGGGCGCCTGGACGCCGCACTCCTCCTCCAGGTCCACGACGAACTCGTGCTGGAATGTCCCCGCGAATCCGCCTTCGAAGTCGCCGCGCGGGTCAGGGATCTCATGGAGGGGGCGATGACCCTTTCCGTCCCGCTGTCCGTGGAAACGGGAATCGGGGAGAACTGGGGAACCGCGCACTAGCGCAACGTCGTGCGAGAGGCACCACCGCCCGTTCGTCCTGACGATCCCATGGAATGGGCGTCCCGAACAGCGAGAACGGTACCTGGACATGCAGGACACTGCACTGGCCGCCCAGGCCGGCGGGGCCTCAATGGATCCGGATCACGATCCTGCGGTTCATGGCCTGGTTGGCGGGCACGGGGTTTCCGTCCTTGTCGAGGTTGGGCACCTTCGGCTTGGTGTCGGCGTATCCCGCGGCCTTGAGGCGGTCCGGCTCGATTCCCTTCCCGATCAGGAACTTCACGATGTTGGTGGCCCGGGCCACCGACAGCTCCCAGTTGGACGGAAATTGCAAGGAATTGATGGGTACGTTGTCCGTGTGCCCTTCGATGTCGATCTGGAACTTGTAGTAGGTGATACCGCGGATGGCCGAATCGACCTTGGTCAGGATCTGTTCCGCCTCGGGGCCGAATTCTGCCTTGCCGACCTGGTAGAACGCGGAACTGGAAAACTCCAGCACGATGCCTTCCGGTCCCTTGGAGATGGAGACTTCGCCCGAGTTCTTCTCCCGGGCCAGCATGGAATCCAGGTCCCGTTTGATCTCCGCGAGGGGCGTCTTGACTTCCTTGTCCTTCCCGAGGTCCGACCGCAGCCCCTTGCGCATCTGCTCGAACAGGGTGGGATCGACCTTCGAGATGGCGGCCATGGCTAGGAAAAAACACATGAGCAGCGTCACCATGTCGGCGTAGCTGATCAGCCAGTCCTCTTCCGCCTGCTCGTTGGACTCGCGGGCGCGGTACCGGTTGGGTTGATGGTTCAGCGCCATGGCGGTTTCAGGATCGGGTGGGCGGCGCGTACTGGCTGCGGCGATCCAGGAAGGAGTTGAGCCGGTCCTGCACGTACATCGTCGGGCGCTTTTCCATCAGCAGGACCACCCCTTCCAGGATCAGGTACTGGCGGAAACGTTCGATGGAGAGGGTCTGCTTGACCTTGGTGGAGGATGGAAGGAAGAAGAACCGGGCGAACAGGAGTCCGTAGAGGGTGGCGGTCAGCGCGAGCGCGAGACCGGGGCCGAGCTTGGATGGATCCTCGAGCTTGGACAGCATGGTGATGAGCCCGAGAAGGGTTCCCACCAATCCGAGCGCGGGAGTGTTGGATCCCATGGAATTCAGGATGTGCGATTCCTGGAGGTGGCGAAAATAGTCCTCTTCGATGCTGGTGGTCCCGAAGGTGCGGATGTCGTCCGTGGTGTAGCCGGTGCTGGCGAGCTGGAAGATGTAGCGGACGAATTCGTCCTTGCTGGAACGGGCGATGGCATCCAGCGCCATGCCGCCCTCGACCTGCACCCTCCTGGACCAATCCACCATGGATTTCACGTCCCCAGCCAGGGATTTCGGGGTGATGGCCTGGTGCAGGTAGATCTTCAGCAGCTGCAGAAAGGCTCCCCAGGCGTATTTCGCGCGGTACCCGATCAGTGTCACGGTGATCGTTCCCCCCAGCACGATCAACAGAGAGGAGGTGGAAAGGAAGATCTGCCAGTTGTCGGTCTCGCGGTGCACCGTGAAGGCCAGGAGAGCGATCCCGAGCAAAATTCCAAGGAAGGACGAAAGGGAGATCACGGCGAAGCCTCGCGTTCCGATGGAAGGGAGTCCAACATCGGGGACAGCCCGGGGAAGTCGGGTTCTAGCGCACGGGCCTGGAGCCAGAACCTGCGCGCGGAATCCATGTCCTTCAGGACCCAGGCCGCGCTGCCGGCGAGGGCGCATCCTTCCGGGGTGGCATGGATGGAGATGGAACGGCGGGCCTGGTCGTAGGCCTCGCGATAGCGACCCTTGTAGAAGGCCTCCTGGGCCATCCGGATGGCGGCCACCACCCGGGTCGTGACGGAATCCGGCAACAAGCTCGAGGACGGTCGCGCCGATGCCGAATCCACGATCCTGCGCGCCCAGGCCGCTCCGGAATCGTCGGCGGTCCTCGCAAAGGCGCTTGCCGCGGGAGCCCGCGTCCGTACGGTGTCGGGCGCGGACCTGTTCCCGGTCATCTCCACCTGGATGTCCTGGTCGCCGAGGTCCATCTCCAGGGTCGCGCGCGTCGACTTGTTCCCGTATTCCAGGCCCAGGACAGGCGCTTTGGGGTCGCTTCTGGCCGAGGGAGGGGTCGCTGCCTGGGGGCCGGGAGGAGGGGGAACGGATTCCGTGGCGCAGCCACCCATGAGCGCAAGACCCAGGAAAATCCACGCCCAGGCCACGTCGCCGGGAAGGTCAGAACGTGTAGTGGAGGAAGGTGATTTCATACGCGATCCGTGAAAGGTCGTAGGTGCGTTTGCCGAATCCGGGGGAGTCGACCATGTGGTTTCCGAAGGGGATGAAGAGGACCCCCGCGGAAAGGGTGAAATGGCGGGTGGGACGAGATCGGTAGCCGAGCCGGAAGGCCCCGAAATGCTGCGTCTGGAACAGCGGCAGGAAATCGTCGTAGCCGAGGTAGGTTCCCAACCAGTAGCCGTCGCGCGGATCGGCCTTGCGGAAGAACACCGCGTCGACTTCCGCCCCCAGGTGCAGAAGGTGGACGTCGGGGGGGTCGCCGAGACTGTCCGGGAGTCCCCGCAGGGAGATGTGCGTGTAGCCCGCCGAGATCCCCAGCTCGAACCGCTTGTCCGCCGTGATCGGCTCCGTGGCAGACGCCTCCAGGTCGAAGTTCGTCAAGAAATAGGTGTTGCCGAATCTCGTGCTGTCATTGGTGCCGAACCTGTCGAGCGGAAAGATCCGCAAGCTGGCGTAGAAGGCCAGATCCAGGTCGGGGAAATAGGAATCTCCGCGGCTGGGACCCGACACGTAGCTCCCCGACCAGACCAACTCCCCGGATTTCGCCTTGAACAGGCGCAGCGTCAGGAGCAGGTCCCCTTCCGGACTTCGCGTGACGCTCCCGTCCAGGAATGCGTCCACATGGAGCTTCTCCCCGAGCTTCCAGAGTTCTTCCAGGGTGGGCAGTGCGTTGGACACGGAAAAGGATGTGTCCGTGGACACCACGCGGATGGTCCTGAGTTCCGGCGAATTCACCACCGTCCGGCGGCCCTCCGTGGAAAAACCTTCCTCCACCCTGCCTTGGAGGTACCGGACCACGCCCGGTCGGAACTCCCGGGAATCGAACTTGAACTGGTAGACAGCCAGGCGTTGGACATCGGGGGGGATGTCGTTCAGGGCTTTGTCCACCTGCTGGACCACGTCGGAGATCCTGCCGACATCGCTCGATGGAGTGTTGGAAAACGGCACCTGGAAGGGATCTCCGTGAACCGCGAAGGAAAGGATCAGAAGGACGCCCGAGGTCCTCACGACGGCCTCCCGTTGCGATGGATCTCTTCCCGGATGGAATGCAGAAGC
>CAYXXL010000168.1:0-6697 GCA_964469025.1 uncultured Fibrobacteria bacterium | reverse complement strand
CGACCTTTTTGCCCGGGATGGACTCGATGATCTTCTGCGTGGTGCGATGGAAGTCCTTGTACCGGTAGGTGAACTCGTCTCCCAGTTTCTCGGTCTTTCCATCGATCTGGCCCGACCACCATCCCCGGACATCGTTGATGGCGTCGAAGACTTCTTTCGGGGTCTTGTCGACCGTGAAGCTGTGGTTCAAATTCTTGTCCTTCATGGCCCTGCTCCTTCTCGTGATTTGCGCGGCTCGCCGTTCGGACCATCCGCGCGGCGTTGTTCTTGTTCCGCTTGTTGTGAATTTATGGGGAAGTCAACAACTGCCGGAAGTTAAAAGTATGGCGGGAATTCCGCGGATCCGATCCTGAGGGCCGCCGCCCGTTGCCTCGCGGCGGGAGACACGTTTGGCGCGCTGAACCGAGTCGCCTTGAGGGAAGATGCGCCCGCGCTGGCGATTCGAGGCGCAGGCGAAGCTCGTCGACCGCTGACCCCGCCGAGGATCTCAGCTAGCGCGCACGTCCCAGAGGTCGGGATTCTCGCGGTCTGCCCAGAGTTCCCGGGCGGCGTTGTACCAGCGCAGGAAGGTGCTGACCACCTGGGCATCGGCCTTGCCGGCTTCCAGTCGCATCTTGGAACGCTCCAAAACGCCCAGGTAGCTGCTCGCCAGCTCCGTCTGGCCCGTCCGCATGCCCAGGGCGATGACCTGGTGCAAGACCTGGGCCTCGTACTGGAAGCCCGGGGCGTTGGAGCGTTCGAAGCACAGCAGGTAGTACTTGAGTGCCTGGGCCAGATGGGGCATCTCGTCCATCCCGTGGTTGCGGCAGATCACGGCCTTCTTGAGGGTGTAGCCGGCCATCTTGTAGGCGGAGAACGGCACGTTGCGCGAGAATTCGATCTTGGCGCGGAGGATGGAGAGCTCGTAGGAGGTCAACCCGGCTTCCGGGGTGCGGGTGCGGGGCAGGATATCCTTCACGGGATCCAGCTTCTGGGCGGAAAGCCATGCGGCGCGTTCGTCGGCGGCGGCGAGGATGGCCGCCAATTCCCCTTGGTGGAGCCTGGCGGGGATTTCCTTGGTGCGGGCCGCAGGATCGCGGGTGATGAAATCCTTCTTGTCGGGGGAGGCGTAGAGGCACTGCGGGCAGACGGTGACGGAGATCAGATTGTAGTCCACCACCTTGTATTTCCCCAAGGCGTGGTAGGTGGGCATCCCGAACCGGTCGGTGAAGATCTGCTGGCTCTTGGACTTGAGTTCGTGGCTGGGGAGCTTGGTCATGTAGCAGGATGGGCATTTGACGAAGACCGTGAAGACGGCGTCGTCCGAGGCGGTCTCCCCGGGTTCGTCGAATTCCACGACCTTCTCTGTCGTCGACCGCATGGCCTGGATCTTGACGTTGTCGATCCGGAACCCGTTGGCGGCGATGTAGTCTTCCACCAGATTGTCGGACCCCAGCATGATCCTGAGACGTCTACGGACACCATTTTCGTCGATGACGGCCATGACCCTCCATTCTCGCATAGAAGAAGGCATCTCTCAAGCCTCGGGCTGGGCCGGTACCATTTGGTTGTCCGGATCCGCGCTCCACCGCGCCTGGAGGAGCATCCGGACGCCGGACATCCCTCCTCCCCTGCTCGTGGTGGGTTCGTTGCGCGCCGGAGGTTCGCTCAAGACCGACCTGGTCGCCTGGATCGCCGAGCGCTACCCGAACCTCGCCGTACTGGTCCACCCCACGGGCGACGAAGACAGGATGCTGGAGGCTCGATTCCCCGGCCGGGTCTTTTGCCACAGGGACTGGTTGGAGGCTTGGAACCGGGCCGAGAGGGCAGGATTTGTCGCCTGTGTCTGCGACGGTGGACTCCAGGACCCGGCTTTGGACGGGTGCCCGGCCCTGGGCCTGGTCCACCCCGAGGGCCCGCGCGACGCCCGCGACCTGCTTCCCTTCGGCGCCTACCGCGCCCTGGAACCCTTCGCCCGGATCCAGGAGAGGGAAATGGCCGTGGGAATCGATCTTTGGGGGCGATTGGACCCCGACAAGCTTCCGCCACCGGGCACGGGCGTCTGTGCGGCCTGCGCCGTGGCCCGGTCGGAAATCTTCTTCCGCGAGTTGGAGGACGCGGGGCTGCAGGTGTTGGAGAAGGTCGCGTTCGCGGACCACGCGCGCTTTCCCGGATGGCTGCTTCGCCGCATGGAGGCGGGATCGACCCCGTGGATGGTCACGGAAAAGGACTCGTTCCGCCAGAAATTGCCGCAACAGGCGCGGACGGTCCGTCGGTCCCTGGTTCTCTCCCTCCGAGCGGTCGAAGCCGTCGAGGAGATGGCATCCCTCCTTCCCGGTTGACGGAAACCGCCGCGGAATCGGATCAAAGCGGCGTCTTGGACCGCGCGCCCGGTACCTCCCGCACCAGGCGGGGAACCAGGTAACCCGGCAGGCGCGTGCGGACCTCGGCGACCAGGGCCTCGGCCCGCTCGTCGGGAACGGCGAAACGACCGGAACCGCGCACCGGATCCAGCGCGTGGAGGTAGTACGGGAGGATCCCCGCCTCCCAAAGGCTAAGCGAGAGCGATTCCAGGCAGGAGGCGTCGTCGTTCACTCCCGCCAGCAGGACCGACTGGTTGAGGAGTTGGACTCCCGCTTCGCGAAGCCCGACTGCGGCATGTTCCACCGCGGAGTCGATCTCGGAGGGGTGGTTCGCGTGGAACACCACCACGGTGCGCAGTCGCGTCTCGGAGAGGATCCCGCGAAGCCGCGGCGTCACCCGGTCGGGGAGCACCACCGGCAAGCGCGTGTGGATCCGCAAGGTGGACAGGTGGGGGATGGACGCCAGGTCGCGGATCCGCTCCGAAAGGACGGAATCCGTCAAGGTCAGGGGATCCCCGCCGGAGAGGATGCACTCGTGGAGGTCGGTCTCGGTCCGGAGCCGTTCCAGTCGGCGTCGCCAGTCGGCGGGCGGCGCGTCGCCGTAAGGGAAGTTCTGCCGGAAGCAGTAGCGGCAGTGGATGGCGCAGGATCCGGTGGCCACCACCAGGGCCCGCCCCCTGTATTTCCGCAGAAGTCCGGGTTCCAGCACCGCCCCGGCGTCTCCCACCGGGTCGTCGCGCTCGCCTTCGGCGGCGAATCCCTCGGCGAAGTCGGGCCACACCTGGCGCAGAAGGGGGTCTGCCGGGTCTTCGGGCCGCATCCTTTTGGCGAAGGGCCGCGGGACCAAAAAGGGGAAGGAAGGCTCGGGAGGCAGAGGTGGAAGCAGATCCAGGGATATGGACAGGTGATCGGCCAGCGCCCTCGGATCGCGAAACGCTTCGCGCAGACCTTGTTGCCACCCGGATTCCATGAAGGGACCGGGAAAGATACTGGCCCGCGCGGAGCGTAGATTGGGCGTCCACTTTGGAACACCGGAGGAGAAGCGATGGAAACGAGCGCATCGGGGGACTGGAGGCCCGCCGCGAGCCTGGAGGCGTTGAGGTTCCGGGCCGGAAGGTTGCGCTCCATCCGGGAATTCTTCCACCGGCGCGCGGTGCTGGAGGTGGAAACGCCACTCCTTTCCTCCACCGGGGCGGTGGATCGGTGGATCGATTCCTTCCAGGTGCGTTCTTCGCTTCGCCGCGAGCCGCTGTGGCTTTCCACCTCGCCGGAGTTCCACATGAAGCGCCTTCTGGCGGCGGGGTCCGGACCCATCTGGCAGATGGGGAAGGCGTTTCGCGACGAGGGATCGGGAAAGCAGCACAACCCCGAGTTCACCCTGCTGGAGTGGTACCGGCCAGGATGGGGGTTGCGCGAGTTGTGCGGGGAGGTGGAAGACCTTGCGCGGGCCGTGGCCCCGGAGTTCCCGGCGGCACGCTGGGTAGGCTATCGCGAGGCGTTCCTGGAACGCGCAGGCGTGGATCCCTTCCGCGACCCCGTGGACAAGATTCGGCAAGCGGCCGAGGAAGCCTCCACGGTCCTTCCCGCCCTGGCCGAAGACGACCGGGACGGGTGGCTGGACCTCCTGATGGTGAGCCGCGTGGAGCCGGGGCTCGGGGACCCGGAGCCCGTCTTCCTATGGGGCTATCCACCTTCGCGTGCGGCGCTCGCCAAGCTCGGTGAGGATGATGGCCTCCCCGTCGCCCAGCGGGCGGAGCTTTACTGGAAGGGTGTGGAACTCTCCAACGGTTACGACGAGCTTGTGGATCCCGAAGAACAGCTGTCCAGGTTCCAAGCGGAGACCCGAGCCCGCCAAGCCTTGGGGAAACCCACTCCGCCCATCGACCACGCCTTGCTGGAGGCCCTGCGCGCCGGCATGCCCGCCGGCTCCGGAGTCGCCCTGGGTGTCGATCGTTTGGTGGCCCTGGCCTACGGGGCCGCCGCGATCGGGGAGGTCCTGGCCTTTCCGGAGTGAGTTTTCGCAGGCCTCGATGATTCGAAGTGCTTGCCCGGAAATCAAGACACGCAGGCTTGCATCCGGGAGGGAATCACGGGTGCAGCAGCTTGAACGCGTGCGCCCAACCGCCGCCGCGAAGCCCGGGAATGCACCACAGCATGCACAGGGGCTCGATGGCGCGCGCGGATTCCGCGCCCCCGAAATCCTCCGGCGCGAAGCCGAACTCCGTCACGATGCGCGCGACTTCCGCCTTGGCAGCCTCGTCGTTTCCGCACAGGAACTGGGTGGGCGGCCCGCCGGCGAAGACAGGATCCACGAAGAAGGCGCTGCCGACGGTGTTCCATGCCTTCACGAACCGGATGGAGGGGAAGGTCTTCTGCAACCCTTCCAGGATGGAGTCGTTGGGACCGGTGAAAAAGCGGAGGACCCCGTTCTCGGGAGGGGCGTCGGCGATGGGGTTGGTGGTGTCGATGACGATCTTCCCCGCCAAGATTTTTTCTCCGACCAGCCCCACGGCATCGAGCGCCGCGGAGCCCTTCACCGCCAGCACCGAGATTTCGCCGAAGGCGGCCACCTCCGCGAAGTTGCCCGCCGCGATCCCGGTCTCCTTGGAGAACGCCGCGAGCTTGGAAGCGTTCCGGCTTCCGATGCGCGTCTCGTAGCCTTTCGCGTGGAACCCCTTGGCCAAGGTCTGCGCCACGACTCCCGATCCCAATACCCCGATCTTCTTGCCCATGCCCGTTCCTCCCGGTTGGTGAAGGGTTGGAATTACACGCATTCTCGAATCGCGACCACGGGAGGAGGTCGTCGGCTCGAACCTCGGATTCACCTGCCCCGGATCAATTCCAAAATCCGCCGTCCGAGGGCCGGGAGCTCCGGGTCCCTGGCCCCCATGGAATACACCACGTCGCCGGTTCGCGCTTCGCGTGCCACCTGGGCGGCCACTTCGTCGCGCGTGGACGGAGAGGAGACCTGGGTCCCCAGGGCCTGGATCCGCTGCGCCAGATCGGTGCTGGACACGGATCGATCCGCGGTTCCACCGGCGTCGTAGACGGGGCTGATCCAGAGCTTGTCGTCCGGGCGCAGCGCCCGGGCGAAGGAGGTCGCGAAGTCCTCCAGCAGGAACTTGAGGGGACCGAAGCCGTGCGGCTGGAAGATGGCCAACACCCTGCCGGCGCCCGCCACGGATCGTGCGGCATCCATGGCCGCTTCCACCTTGGCGGGGTTGTGGGCGAAGTCGTCGAAGACCTGGACGCCTCCGGCTTCGCCGAGCTTCTCGTGGCGTCGGCCCACTCCCGCGAAACGCGCCAGCGCCCGCGCCCCCGCGTCCAGGTTCGCACCGGCGAGCTGGGCCGTCGCCAGCGCGGCCAAGGCGTTTTCCACGGTGTGGCGGCCCGGGAACGGAACCCGGACCCGGATGGTCCCGAGTCCGAAGGAGACGGAATCCATACCCATTTCCAGGTCCGTGGGCAACGGGAGGATGGAGCGGGAGAATCCGAAGGCCTTGGCGCCGGGACCCCCGATCTCCAAGCAGTCGGCGCGGTCGCCGTTGACCAGGAAGACTTCCGAGCGATCGCGGAAGGTGGCGAAGATCCCGCGCAGTTCGGAAAGCTCCTTGTGGTCGCGGTCCAGGTTGAGCATCACCCCGATCCTGGGCGCGTAGCGCACCAGGCTCCCGTCCGATTCGTCGGCTTCGATCACCAGCCATTCCCCGCTCCCGCCCCAGGCGTTGCCCCAGTGCCCGGCCGAGGACAACTCCCGAAGCACCCCGCCGGAGATCACCGAAGGGTCCATTCCCGACTCGCGCAGGATGGAAAAGACCATGGCGGTCACCGTGGATTTGCCGGAGGTCCCCGAGATCGCGATGGTGGATTGGGATGCGGCGAGTTCGGCCAGGGCCTCGGACCGGTGCAGGATGCGGCAACCGAGCTCCTTGGCGCGGCGCACTTCGGGGACGTCGGCTTCCACGGCGGTGGAAACCACCAGGGTTGCCTGGGCGTCCAGGGCCGATCCGTCCTGGGGAAAGATGGAAGCGCCCGCGGCTTCCAGCGCCACGCGGATGGAATCCCCGCCGCCATGGTCGAAAAGCCGGTCCGAACCGGACACTTTTCGTCCGCGACCCAGCAGGTAGAAGGCGATCGCGCTCATTCCCGAGCCGCCGATGCCGGAGAAGTGCCAGCGGCTCACGCCGGCGCCGATGGCCGAGGCCCGATCCAGACCAGATCGCCGGGCGAAAGGATCCTGTCGGCCAGCTCCTCGGCGTCGGCGTTGGACACCCGCACGCAGCCGTGGGAACCGGGTCGCCCGAGTTCGTCCTCGCGGGCGGTGCCGTGGATGTAGACGTAGCGGTCGTGGGTGT
>CAYXXL010000167.1:0-6704 GCA_964469025.1 uncultured Fibrobacteria bacterium | reverse complement strand
TGCGAATGGCGTCCATCGCCAGCTCGGAGATGGTGCTCCAGCGCCGATAGAGCATCGGTCGGCTCGTGCCTGCCTGCGCGGCCACTCCATCCATGGTGAAGCCCCCGAATCCCGAACGCACTAGGACTTCCCAGGCCGCGTCCAGCAGGGACTTCTCCAGTGCCTCGCCCCGACGACGCGTCGCCTTGGGAGGCTTGACTGCTGCGGTGCGCGACGCTTTAGATACGCGAATGTTTCCTATTGACATCTCGTTCCACGGACTGTAGGTTAGATACGCAAACGTACTTAATGGCGAAGTCATCGCGCTGGATGCGAAAGGCGGATTCCATGGACAGGGCCTACGAGAAGATCAGCCCCACGGCCAAATTCGTGGCTTACCTCCGTACCTTCTCCGACATTCCCTTCGCCGCGGAGATCGCCGCCGAATGCGGGGCCCGGGAGGCCTTCGAATCCCTTGCGCAGGAGAGCCAGGAACCGCTCGTCCGGTTCAGCGCCTATTGGGAAACGCGGTACAAGCTCACCGATCGGATCATCGCCCAACGGGGCCTGACCCAGGTCTTGGAAGTCGCCGCAGGACTGTCGCCCCGCGGCCTCGTGATGACCGAAACTCCCGATGTGGTCTATGTCAGCACCGACTTGCCCGAAATTCTCGAGGAAGAGAAATCGATCGTGGAAGCGATCCTCTCCAAGTGGGGGGAACGCCGACCGAACCTCCACTTCCATATCGCGGATGCGTTGGAGTGCGGAAGCTTGTCCCGGGCGGCGGCGGCGTTCCAGCCGGATCGGAAGATCGCGATCATCACCGAAGGCTTGTTCCCCTACTTCAACCGCCAGGAGCAGACGGCATTGGCGAAAAACGTCCACAGCGTCCTCGCCGTGCGGGATGGCGTGTGGATCGCGACCGACGTCCACACCAGACAGTACTACGACGCGGCCATTCTCCTGGACAAGACCGGCCGGAAAAGACGGGAAAGGCTGGCCAGCAGCACCGGAAGCGAACTGGGGCGCAACCTTTTCGCCGACGTGGACGACATGCGCTCGTTCTTCGAGACGGTTGGATTCCAAATGGAGGAATACCCGTACGCGGGCGTCATTCCGCACTTGTCGTCCATGAAGAACCTGAACCTGAGCCAGGAAGACATCCGGTCCGCGCTCGAACTGATCGCCCTGGCGAGAACACTCGTCCTCACCCCCGCACGAAATCAAAGCGATTGATGCCCCCCCAACCAGACGGCATCAAACCTCCCCTCCACCCTGACCAGACGGTATCAACCCACCCGCCGCCACGGCCTCACCACCATCCCATGGGCTTTGCCCATGGGAACCCTGGCCGTGCAGGCGGGCGAGCAGATTTTGACGCACCGCCAACCCCACCACGTCCGCCACGAAGCGGCGAGGGGTCCAGGGGGTCGAAGTTGTTCGCAGGGCGTCCCACGAACCATCGGCCCATGGGGGCCGATGGAAGAAAACAGGAGGGACGCCCGGAGAACTGAGACCCCCGGTGCGTGGGAGTCCAGAGGGTTCGCGCATACGGACCCTCTGGCCGCACGGGTACAGGGGCCGCGGCCAGGCCCCTGTGCAACGGAAGCCGCGCCGCAGGCGCAAAGAAGAAGATCAGAGCGCCTTGCGTATCCCCACCAGCTCCTCGTGCCGTTCCGCCGTCGTCTTGGGGTAGTGCATGTCGATCCCCTCCATCGCATCGAGCACGATGCGGGAGATGATCAGCCGGGCGTTGTGCTTGTCGTCGGCGGGCACCGCGTACCAGGGCGCATGCTGCGTGCTGGTGGCTTCCAGGCACTGCTCGAAGGCCTTGGTGTAGTTCTTCCAGAACTTCCGCTCCTTGATGTCCGACATGCTGAACTTCCAGTTCTTCTCTTCGTCGTCGATGCGCTCCACGAACCTCGATTTCTGCTCCTCCTTGGAGAGGTGCAGGAAGATCTTGACGATCCTGGTGCCGTTGCGGTGGAGGTGCTTTTCCAGATCGACGATCGACTCGTAGCGGTCCTTCCAGAAGCTTCCCTTTCCGATGGCATCCTCGGAGTAGCCTTGGCCGACCAGGATCTCGGGGTGGACCTTCGCGACCAGGACCTCCTCGTAGTAGGAGCGGTTGAAGATCCCGATCCTGCCCCGTTCCGGAAGGTGCCGCGTGGTGCGCCAGAGGAAGTCGTGCTTGATTTCTTCGGCGCTGGGCTGCTTGAAGGCGAAGACCTCGCACCCCTGCGGATTGACTCCGGACAGGACATGGCGGATGGCTCCGTCCTTGCCCGCGGCGTCCATGCCCTGGAAGATCAAGAGGACGGCGTCGCGGCCGGACGCGTACAGGAGCTGCTGCCGGGCGCTCAATTTCTCCACGTGCTCCTGGAGGAGCTTGTGGTACTCCTCGCCCGTCTTGCAGATGGATTTCACGCTGGTGGGCCATTTCCCCAGATCCACCGATCTGCCCGGCTCCACGCGGAAATCCCTGGTGTCGATCTTCATCTCCGGCCTTTCATGGACGCCTGGGGCGTCGCCTTCTCCTCCGTGTGGGATGCCCCGGTTCCAGGCGGAGGAAAGGCCTGGCTCGGTTGGAATTGGCCTCGCCCGGGAGCGAGGCGTTTCAGCAGCGCGTGACCCAGACGCCCACGTCCAGGCTGGATTCGGGGGCCCCGAAGAAGGACCCTGCGATGGGTGGGACGGATTCCGGCAATCGGGCCACGGCCACGGCGATGTGGTCGGAACCCGCGATCTTCCCGATGGTGGGATCGAACCCCTTCCAACCGGCGCCGGGCAGGTACACCTCCGCCCAGGCGTGGGTGGCCCCCGCCTTTCCCGCCAGGAGCGGCGCGTGCAGGTAGCCGCTGGCGAAGCGCGAGGCCAGTCCCAGGCACCTGGCGGCCTTCAGGAACAGGAACGCGAAGTCGCGGCAGGAGCCGGTCCCGCAGGAGAGCGTCTGTTCCGCCGTCTGCACGCCCGGCTCCTCCCGGACCCGGTAGGTCAAGGACTGGAAAATGTGCGCCGCGAGCCTCTGCAGAAGGGTGTAGGTCTGGATCCTCTCCTCGGGTTGCCAGAAATTGGCAATCCAGCGGTTCAGCAGGGCGACGGTTCCCGGCCCCGGAAGCGCACGGTAGGGCGACAGCACGAACTGGTCCTCGGGAAGGTAGGTGAAGGGGTACTGGATGGCGTGGTCGGCCACCAGGAAGTCGAGCGGGGATTCGTTGTACTGCTGGATGAGCACTTCGCTCTCGATCATCAACTGGCTCGCGGGCGACTTGAAGGTGGCGATGGCCACCGAATTGCTCTCCACGTCCCGATGCCAGTTCAGGACGGCGTCGGGAGTGATCTTGAGGGAGAACGATTCGATGCGCAGCTCGTGGTCCTCCCGTGGCCGCAGGAGCAGGCGGTGCGGTCCCAGAGTCACTTGGCCGGAGTAGTTGTAGTAGGTCCTGTGCAGGATCTTGTAGCGTTGCATGGATCATCCCTGTTTCGGGTGTGGGCGCAGGTGGTCTGGGCTCAGCCGGGTCTCGCGTCGCCGGTCGGCAGAAGAGTCACCTGGACGTGCTGCGCGACGGGGAACAAGGCCGGACCGAACTGGTTGTACACGGCGACATCTGCGGCGTCGCGACCGTAGCCGATGGCCACGTAACCTCCGTTCATCGTCGGCTGGGTCGCGTCGAAGGAATACCATCGACCGCCGACGTAGGCCTCGAACCAGGCGTGCAGATCCATGGGCGAAAGCCCGTGCAGGTAGCCCACCACCATGCGCGCCGGGATGCTGAGACTGCGGCACATGGCGATGCCCAGGTGCGAAAGGTCCCGGCAGACTCCCCAGCCCCGGGCATTGACCTCGATCGCCGAGACTTGCATGCCCGTCCTGTCGGGTTCGAAGCGGATGGTGGTCCGGAGCCAGGATACGATGGCCGCGACCTGGTCGTAGCCGTACCGCTGTCCGGCCACGATGGCAGCGGACATCTGGCAGAACCTGTCGGCCTCGCAGTAGCGGCTGGGGAGGAGGTGGACGAGCGCGGAATCGGGCAGGTTCTGGATTTCCACGAAGGCGGCACCCGGAGCCTGGTCCACCTGGTCCGAGGTCATGACCTCGGCGGCGGTATGGATGGCGAAGGGACCCTTGGGGGCGATCAACCGTTGGCAGAGGTTGCCGTACGCATCCGTGAACTCGAAGACGGGAACGCTGGGCACCAGCTTGTACTCCTCCGAGGCGATCCACTGCTGGGCCCCGCTGCGCGGTCGGAGCATGAGCACGAACGGCGTCGGAACGGAAATGTCGAAGGTCAGGTCGCAGGCAGTGCGCAGCCACATGTGCACCCCCCCTTTCGTCGAAACGGCACCCCGACCATCGAAGATACGATCTCCGGGGATTCTTGGATCGCCCGCGCCCCACTCGGGTCAGGCCGCCCTTCAGCCGCAAAATGCCGGAGCACGGGGCGTGCTCCGGTTCTTGCCGACCGATCGGCACCCTCCCCGAGGGCCTACTGCGGTTTGCTGATCAGCTGGACTCGGTCGATCTGCAACTCGCCGTTGACATTGGGCATCAGCGTCGTGTGGTCGAATCCGGGCTCGTTGGGGTCGTGGCAATCCGGTGCACCATTGGGGCAATCGCCATCATTGTTGGAGATAGTAGCCGCAATGGAGTCGCTCGCGAACGGCTGTATCACGGACCACCGGAAGGCGCTGATGTTCGGCTTCTTCCAGTTGTCGTGATCGGCATTCCACACCCATTCCGGTGTCCAAGTCAAAGCGTGGCCGACCCATCCCTGGAACTTGTCGAGACCGATGGCGTTCATCGCAGAAGCCATCGGAAATCCGACGATGCTGTAGGACTTGGGTGTTGTGTTCGTGGAGTCGGTGATCGGCGGAGTAAGGTAGGCGTTGCCGGCCGGATAAAAATCGGCGTAATCCATCACGTAGTGTTTCCAAGTGGTTCCGACCAACCCGACGTTTCGCTGGAATCCGTCTTCATACCCTCCGTTGTAGTTGTTGTTGTTCGTCCAGACCATTTCCGTAACCAGCGGAACACTGGTCGGTGCTCCTGCCCCGGGGACCCACTTCGCCCAGAACGCGATCCTGTAGGTGGTGCCCATCACGCTGTCGGGGACGTCCACGGAAAGGCCCGCATAACCAGGTCCCCTCGTCGCACCCGTGTTGGGGATGCTGAAATCAATTTTTCCGTAGTGGTACCCGATCGCAGGATTCCAATTTGTGGTGTCTGCGACGCCGGAGATCTGGTCTGTGATTCCGGTGTTGGTGCAAAGTTCACATGCCCAGAAGTGCCAGTTGGTCCCGATGGGGTTGGACAGGCTATTCTGTTCGAAGTCGCCCACCAGCATGGTGTCGCCTTCCACGATGTAGCGGCGATTCTGGATGGAGGAACTGATCCACCCGCTGCGCACGGCTTGGGCGCGGACCCACTGGTCCTTGGTGATCCAGAGGGTGTCTCCGGGGTTCTTCTTCTGGGTGGTGCCGGTGGGCCCGTTGGCGTTCCAGGAGGGATCGGAGCTGTCCCTCGTCACGTAGTAGGTGACTCCGGGCGAGCGGGTGGACATGGTCACCGTCTGGTAGCTGCGGTAGACGCCGGAGTCGGGGCTGAAGGTGATGTTCCCGACCTTGAAGGTGTCGTTCCCCGTCACCACGTTGGAGGAGTCCCAACCCGTGATGCACGCCCGGGCGTTGACCACCACGGTGGAATCCAGCCGCAGGCTGGAGGCCGGGTTGTAGACGGGCGACGAGCAGGTGGGCGTGGAACCGTCGAGTGTGTAGTGGATGGTGGCGCCGCGGGCCGAATCCGTCAGGGTCAGGAGCTGTGTGGTGTCGTAGTGCCCGGTGGACGAACTCAGCACGGGAGTCGCCACCTGGAAGGTGTAGGAGCGGGACACGACCGCGCTGGGTCTCCAGTAGGGCAGAGCTGCGATGGCCTTGATGGTGGCGTTCCCATTCAGGAGGATGGAGTCGTTGTACTTCAGCGACTGGATGGTGGGAGTGGATCCGTCCAGGGTGTAGTAGACCGGCACGGGCAACTGCGAGGTGCTGGAGGGGGTTGTGAGCTTCAGGTAGACCTGCGAGGTCTTCTGCGCCACCGTATCGGAAAACACCGGCGGCAAGGCGATGAGCTTCACCGTGGTGGTGCAGGCGGGACTGGGCACGTTGAGCCCGCTGAAGGCCTTGGCGATGATGGTCGTGCTGTCCGTGACCAGGATGCTGTCCTTGTAGATGGGCGAGTTGGAATTGGGGTCGCCTCCGGTGGTGGTGTACCGGATGGTGTCGGCGGCACCCACGCCGGTGATGTTGATCTTCACCGGCACGTTCGAGCTGTCGTAGCGGGAGACGTTGAAGTAGGGCGTGCCTTCCTTCTGGTTGATGGAATAGGTGACCGTGGTGGTGTCCGAGGTCAGGATCCCGCTGGACGTGTGCTCGATGGCGATGGCCTTGATGGTGGTGGTGCCGTTCAAGGTCTTCTTCGTGCCCGAGATCACCTTGGGGTCGGAGGAGGTGATGGCCGCGCTGGCCCCGTTGGTCGTGTACCAGATGGTGTCGCCGGAGTTGTTGGGCGAATTCAACTGGATCACGGCGGAATCGGTGAAACTGGTGGTCGTGGAAAGCACACCGGTTCCGACAGGCAATAGCTGCGGCGCGCCGATCTGGCGAAGCACGAGGATCTTCGCGAATTGGGTGGTGTCGGCGCCGAGCTTCAATTTCACGGTTGTCTGACC
>CAYXXL010000166.1:0-6724 GCA_964469025.1 uncultured Fibrobacteria bacterium | reverse complement strand
GGGTTGGACGTTTTCGATCCACCCCTACGGCGAGACGCGGCGGTACTTCCTGCGTCTGGACGCCCCGCAGGGCTCTCCGGAACTGGGAGCGTCCCGAGTTCCCGCGAGCCCGCATTCCTTTTCAACCGTCTGGCAACCGGTCTGGGCCGGTTCCCCGAACCAGTTGCTGGATGACCTCTACCAGGAGGCATCCACCGACCCCAGCACGGGCACGGGGTGGTTCTGGTGGAACGGGGATCTGTCGCCGACGTTGGGTCCGAGCCAACTCGCCTATCCGTCCACCACCAGTCTTCCCGGCCTTTCCTCGGACTCCGGTCTGGTGACCGTCTACACCGCGGCCAATTGCACCTTGTCCAACCCCAGTGCGTATCTCGGGGGATTGGGCCTCCAAGTCGGTTCGAGTTCGTTCCCGCAGATCTCCCAAGGCACGTACACCGCGACGTTTGGCGTCCGGGGACTTTCGTCCGCGGGAAACCGCTACACGCTTTCGGACGACTCCGGCCTGTTCGTGTCGGGGTATACCGTGGACTACCAACGGGACGTTTCCAAGCTGGACAGCGCGGCCTTTCCGACCCCTTCCCGCGGCGCGGTTTCGGTGCCGGTGGGCGACTCGGGAACCTGCTGGGTCCTGGAGCATGGATCCGCGGTGCGGACGTGCTCGGTGAGGGGCGGCGCGCTTCGGGACAGCGCGACGGATCCCGACACGTGGTACGCGGTTTTCGGGTCCAACCCGGGTTCGGTTCCGGCGACCTTGTCCCTGGAAACCCCTCCGTCCCAGGCGCACGCGATCCAGGATCCCACCGCTGCGGGCAGCTACGACATGGTGGTCGTGGCCCCGGACGCTTTCCTGGATCTGGCCGAGGAATACGCGGCTTGGCGGGGGAATTCGGTTCAGATCCGGCCCATGAAGGTGGGGGTCCTTCGCGCCCAGGACGCATGGGATCTTTGGGGGAGCGGCGCGATGGATCCGGCGGTGTTGCGCAATGCGCTGCGCTGGGCGAGTTCGCAGTGGGGGGTCTCCCACGCGCTGCTTTTGGGAGGTGGGCATGCGGACCCGCGGCGAGTCGAGGGATCTTCAGATCCCGTATATCTGCCGGAATGGGAAGACAACGACGTCTCCACGGACGATTTCTTCACATGGTTCGACACCACGGGGGTGCACATTCCCAGCGTGGCCTTGGGGAGGGTGCCTGCGCGCAGCCTGGGCGAGGCGCGGGCTTGGCTGGACAAGGTGGAGCTTTTCGAGGACCCGTCGAAGGCCGCGTTCGGGACCTGGCGCAACACCATCGTCCTGGCCGCCGACGACCAGTGGCAGGTTTTCGTTCCCGACGACCTCGGCCATTCCCAGCAGACGGAACAGGTCGCCGAGACCATGGTGGGGCAGCACCCGTGGTTGACGACGGAGAAGCTCTTCGAGCAGACCTATCCGTTCGACAACACGGGGCTGAGCAAACCCACGGCCAAGCTGGCGCTGGTGAATCTCCTCAACCAGGGGACCGTGGCCTTCAACTACATCGGCCATGGAGCGCCCTACCAGTTGACGGACGAAGATCTCCTGGACCTGGCCACCATCCAGAACAGCGTGTTGAACTCCACCACCCCGTTCCTCTTCTTCGCCGGTTCCTGCACCGTCGGCCGCCACGATGTCCAGACCTCGCGGGGGATGTCCGAGCTGTTCGTCACGACTCCCGGCAAGGGAACCTTCTCCGGGGTGGGGGGGACTCGCCCCACCTTTTCCACCGAGAACACCATGCTCGGGACGGCATTCTGGTTGCGCATCCTCGACACCACCATCTCTCCGGCGACGATCGGCGAAGCCCTAGAACGTGCCAAACTGGCCAATGCGAACGAGAGTTCGTTGTACGTCATCCAGGACCTGTACAACATCCTCGGCGACCCCGCCATCATTCCCTTTCCCGGCCTTTTGAAGGTGAGCCTGGATTCGGCCCCCGACAGCCTATCGGCCCTGACCAACATCACCTTGGCCGGAAACGCCCCGGGTGCCGGGACGGTTTCCCTGCGGTTGGACCATCCGCTTCCCGCCGACACCTTCTCCGATGCCGGAACCGAGATCGTCTTCCCGACCCCGCAGCAGTTGCTGAGCCTTTCCACGCCAGTGAGCGCCGGGAAGTATTCGACCTCCATCCTCCTTCCCGCCAAGATCCCCTTCGGAGATTCGGCCCAGTTCAAGGCCTACGCCTGGGATCCCGCCACGCGTCGCGACGGTGGAGCCATTGCCGTGCCCCGCATCATGGCCGGCGTGGGAAAGGACATCCCCACCACCACCACGGGCCCCGCTCTCTCCATCCGCCCCTGCGACTCCAGTTGGACCGGGGGCGTGGCCTTCGGGAAGCTCGCCCAAGTCCCCCTCCCCTTCTGCCTGGAGGTGGACATGCGGGACTCGTTCGGGATCTCCAGCGACCAAGGCCCGGACGAGGGCGTCGTGTTCACCCTGGTGGGGGTGAAGGACCCCTGGCACCCCGACCTGCACCAGGGATCGGACTACCACTCCGCCTACGCCCAGCTGGACCTGGATTCCACGCTGGTGCAGCCGGGGAACACCTACACCTTCCAGGTGTCGGCCCGGGACCTCATGGGCAACCTCTCCAAGGCCACCTTGCAGATCCAGCCCCAGGCGCACGGACAATACGCCCTGTACGAGGTGTTCAACAGTCCCAATCCGGTGCGGGACGGTGGCGGCACCACGTTCTACTTCAAGCTGTCCAGCGAGCTGGACACCGCGTTGGGCAGCGAGGGCGCCGATACGCGGATCCAGTCGTCCATCCGCATCCACACGATTTCCGGCAAGCTGGTGCGGATCCTGCGGACGGAGCTTTCGCAGGCGACGCAGCCGCGTCCCCGGGCCACCTGGGACCTGCGGGATTCGTTCGGGCGTCCGGTGGCCAACGGCCTGTACCCGTACGCGGTGACCCTGCGCATTCCCGACGCGACGGGAACCACGACCCAAGACCTGGTCAAACGCGGGATCGTGGCCGTCGCGAGGTAGCGCGCAGACCTTGCTATGATGTTTTTTCGATTGGCAGTCCAACTCCACTCCAACCACTTCGAGGATCCTTCATGAACATTCGATTTGCTGGTCAGATCCTGGCCATCGGCGCGTCCCTCTCCTTCGCCGGCACCTTGGATTCCCTCCAGACACCCTGGTCGGAAATCCTCGCCGCCAACGTGAAAGGGGATCGCGTGGACTACGCCGGCGTCCTGAAGGAGAAGCCCAAGTTCGAAGCCTACTTGAAGTCCATCGCCGCGGTGGATTCGAATCTGGTCAAGGCCGCCTCCAAGGAGGAGCGGACCGCCTTCTACATCGACGCCTACAACGCGGGGGTCTTCGATCTCATCCTGCGCAACCCCACCAAGGGAAGCCTCGCGAGCGCCACCATGCCGCCGGACATCTCCGGGGCGCGTTTCCTGGTGGTGGCGGCGGAAACCCTCGCGGTGGGCGAGATCCAACGCAAGAAGGTCTTCGAAGGCGATCCAGATCCTCGATTGTGGGCTCTCTTCACCGACGGCTCCATGGGAGCCGCGCCTGTGCTGAACACGGCCGTGACATCGACCAACCTCGAGTCCATGGCCGAGGAGCGCACCAAGCTCTGGCTGGCCGACACCGCCCGCAACAAGATCGACGCCAAGCGGACCGTCCTGGCCCAGATCCCCTTCGACTTCTACCGCTTCAAGCCCGAGTTCAAGGCTTTTCCGGGCGGGGTGGCCGGCTTCGTGAAGAAGTACGGCCCCGCTGCAGGCAATCCCGAGGAAAACCGTCCGACGTTCGCCTACGATGCCGCCAAGAACGCGGTGGTGGCCACCGTTGCGCCCAAGGGAAAGAAGAAGAAGAAGTGAGCATGCGTAGCTGATCCCACCGAATGGGGGGAAGGAAGGGTGGGAGAGGAGGGCGCGCCTCCTCTCCCTGATTATTTTGGGACGCGATGGTCACCAACCCCAGCTCCCGAGTCCCCCGTCCCGTCCTGTCCGCCATCCATCGATGGATGACGATCTCCAGTGCCCGGCCCGGCTTGGTGGTCTCGCTCTTCGTGCTTTTGGCGGTGATCGCCGGGCTTTTCGCCACCCGGATCCATGTGGACGCCGACCTCGAAGGTCTGCTCCCGCAGAAGTCACCGACCATCCTGGCCCTGAAGGAGACCAAAGCCCGCTACGGGAGCACGGACCTGTACACGGTGTCCATCGTGGCGTCGGATCCGGCCCTGATCGCCTCCGTGCAGGACAGGATCGTGACCCGGATGCGTACCACCTGGTCCGACGTCGTGTTTGTGCAGGACAACCGCGACGCGACCTTCTTCCGCGAGCATGCTCTCCTATATCTTCCCGTCCCCTACTTGGAGCAGTTGCTGAAGCGCCTCGACGCCACCCGCGACGAGATCAAGCGCGGACCGCTGGGGATGGATCTGCTGGATGACAATCCTCCCCCCAAAGGTCCGTGGTTCGACGCGACGCTCCCCCAGCAATTGGGCCTTCCCGACGAGGCCGCCGACGAATTCGAAAAATTCCTCAAGCCCCCGGATTCCACGACGCGCCAAGACCGGGACATGACCGACGCCAAGGCGGGAATACCGGACAGCCTCCGGTCCCGGCTGATCGGAGCCCTGGGCAATGGCAGGTACGTGGGTGTCGTCCAGGCGGTGCTCAAGAAACCCTCCTCCGACATCGCCTATGTGCGCACCGTCCTTGCTCGTTCCGCCGCCATGCTGGATCCCATCCGCGACGAGCTGGGATCCAAGCTGCAGATGGGAGTGGAAGGTCCCTACAAGGACTTCCAGGAGGTGGAATCGCTGTCTTCCAACGGAACCGCCGCCACGGTGATTTCCGTCCTTCTCACGATCCTGATCGTGCTCGTGTTCTTCCGCAGCACCGGTCCCATCTTCCTCGTGGTCGGGCAGGCGATCATATCCTGCCTGCTCACCCTGGGCTTCGTGGCGCTTTGCTACGGACGCCTGAACCTCTACACCATGTTCGTGATCGCCATCTTGTTCGGGATGGGCACGGATTTCTCCTTCTATCTGTTCGGATACGCCCAACGCCTCGTGCGCCAAGGCATCTCCTGGGAGGTGGCGCTGGAGCGGTCCTTGGAAGACATGCTCTGGTCGCTGGTCGCCTCGGCCACCACCACGGTCGCAGGCCTTCTGACGTTGCTGGTATCCCGGTTCGCGGGTTTCTACGAGTTCGGCGTGATCGCCTCCTTCGGCATCTCGACGAGCTTCCTGCTCACCTATTTCTTCCTTCCCTCGGCGGTGCTGCTTTCGCACCGTCTTTCGGTCCACAAAGGTCTCGGTTGGCTGACGGTGGACCCCAAACCCGCCACGCAGGTTCGCCAAGCTCCGTCCTGGCTACCCAAGTTCTCCAACATCACGGCCACCGTCGCGATCGTCGGGGCCGTGGCCTTGCTCCCCTTCGCCTTCCACGTCGGGTTCGAGTACGATTTCAACAACCTGCGCGACACCCGACCCTCGGCTCCGGGGCTGCCGGTCCGGGAGGCGCTGAACTCCAAGCGCACCTCCAGCCAGCCGGTGGTGATCCTCGCGAACGATCCCAGGTCGATGGACGCCCTCCACGACACCCTCATGCGACGGCTGACGGTCGATCGCGACACTCTCCTGCGCAGTTTCCTGACCCTGCGGAGCTTCGTTCCCTCCATCGCCGACCAGAAAACGCGCCTTCCCTACCTGAAGCGATTGGACAGCACGCTGTCCGACAAGGTCTTCGACAAGGCGTCCGGCAAGGATTCCGCCATGGTGGCCATGCTGAGGCGCCAGGTCCGCGCCAAGGCCTTCGGTCCGCGCGACATCCCCGAGTGGGCGCTGAACATGCTTCGCGAGAGGGATTCCTCCTATGGACGCATCGCCTTCGTCTACGGGCGATTCAACAGTTCCGATTCGCGCGATGCATCCAAATTCGAGGCTCGATACGGACATTTGGAGGCGGGAGGCGAGAAGCTTTCCTGCTTCTCCTCCAGTTTCGTCTACGCGGATGTCGTGCGCCTGGTCCGGGAAGACAGCATACGCATGAGCTTCCTCATGTTGGGCATCCTCGTCGTGCTGCTGGCGATTCTCATGCGCAAGCCCCGCGCCATCGCGATCTGCATTCTGGGGATGGCTGTCTGCCTGGCATGGATCCTCGGGCTGATGGGCCTGTTCGGGATGAAGGTCGGAGTCTTCAACCTGATCGTGATCACCACCATCCAGGCGGCCTTGACGGATGTGGTCATCTATCTGGTGCTGGCCTGGGAGCGCGGTGGGCGGCGTGATCTCCTGGACCTCTACACCGGGATCGGGACCCTGATGATCGTCGCGATCGGGACCACCATCGCGGGCTACGCCGGAATGTGCTTCACGACGCACCTGGGCATCCGGTCCATGGGGAACTTCGCCGTGCTCGGCCTCGGTTCGTGCCTGGTCGTGTCGCTTTCCCTGACTCCTTGGCTCTGCAGGAAGCTTTTGCCGCCCGTGACCGAAGGGTGACAAGGGCGGGGGGAGCCTCCCGATCTATCTTAGGAACAACTTCGAAGGGGAAAAACGCCATGAATGGAATGTTCACCGATCGTGTCAAGAAGGTCATGCAGCTGGCACGGGAGGAGTCCGTCCGGCTGGGCAACGATTACGTGGGGACGGAGCATCTGCTCCTGGGCCTGATCCGCGAAGGAGACGGGGTCGCCATCGCCGTGCTGCGAAACCAGGGAGTGGATCTCGAGGAACTC
>CAYXXL010000165.1:0-6740 GCA_964469025.1 uncultured Fibrobacteria bacterium | reverse complement strand
CAAGCTCTTCGCGAGCCAGGCCAACCTGGGCATGGAACACGTGGCGCGCCTGAGGACCCCGGGAGCGAAGTAGCTCCGGTCAGGGCCTGTGCACGACCGCGGCCGCCTTGGCTTGGGCGTAGGCCGAATCCCACTCGGGCTTGGTCAGCCCCGAGATCCCCGGATGGTCGGTTCCCGGCAGACCGTTCGACAGGACCCGGATGAAGGCGTCCTCGGACGAGAGCGCGTAGGGGGTCTGCCGAATGTCCTCGAGCGCCGTCTCCCAGGAGCGTCCGATGGGATTCGGGAGGTAGTAGGGATTGCGCTGGAAGACGGCGCGTTCCCCCGCGGGCCCGGACTTCAGGAGATGCAAGGGGCTGTCCACGGCCAGTTCCCGCATCGCGACCGCGATCTCCCCGCTGTCCTTGAGCACCTCAGGGGCGTGGGCGGGCTTCCAGGGCGGCGGGTCCAGCGCGTCCTTTCGCGCCTCGAAGTGGAGCAGGAGGCTTCCGAAGATCAGGATCACCAGCGCGGCGACCACCGAGACCGAGACCATGAGGACGTTCTTCTTCATCCCTCTTCCTTCACTGGTGGAGATGCAGGAACTCGTCGTAGCGAGGATCCTGCGATGGGACCGTCTTGTTCGCCGCGAAGACGGAATGTGTCACATACAGGAAGACGCCGGCGCAGGCCAGCGCCGGCCCGAGGTCCCAGAGCACCGGCGTCGGTCCCTGTCCTCCTCCCAGCTTGAGGGTGGGGATCGCGATCCAGTAGAGGTCGTAGAACTCCGCGGAGAGGATCCACGCCGCCCCGATGGCCAGGAGCACCGGATTGCGCTTCACCTTGCGCCGCATCAGGAAGAAGAAGGGGATCACGAACCGGTAGCAGATCATGCCGAGCGAGACCGCGGCCCAGCCCGTGTCCCAGCGCTGCTTGAAGAAGTAGGTCTCGTCGGGGATTCCTCCGTACCAGATGATCAGGAGCTGCCCGAAGCCGATGTAGACCCAGAAGACCGTGAACCCGAACATCAGCTTGCCCAGGTCGTGGATGTTGTTCACCCCCACGATGCCTTCCAGCGCGCCCCCCGGACGCCTGTGGTACAGGGTGAGCAGGGTGAGCGCGGACAGTCCGCTCAGGAAGCATCCCACGAAGGAATAGATTCCGAACATGGAACTGAACCAGCGGAAGTCCAGGCTCATCAGCATGTCGAATCCGAACATGCAGATCAGCACCGCCCAGACCACCAGGAACCCGGCGGCGAGCTTGGCGCTCCAGCGCGTGTACCTGTCGTCGGCCGTCTTGTCCTGGGCCAGGGACCAACGCCGCCAGAGCTGCGTGGCGACGGTCACGAAACCGAGGAAGAAGAGGTCGCGGACCATGAATCCGGGCACGTTCAGGTACCAGGTCTTGCTGACGATGAAGTGCCGGAGCGCCGGCGACAGGCTCTCGGGAGCCATCCACGCCCAGATGTGCCCCCGGCCCGCGAGCACCAGCGGGAAGTACGCGACGATGGAAACCGGCAGGATGCAGGTCATCGCTTCGGTGAGGCGGCGGAACCCGACGCCCCAGGCGGCGTTGGTCACGTGCCCGATGGCCAGGATGAAGGCCGCGCCCAAACCGACGTAGGTGACGAGCATGTACCCCATCACCACCGTCTTCCAGGCGCGCGGGGCGTCCGAGGAGAATCCGATCCCGGCGAGCAGCAACCCCGCCAGCAGCAGCGCGCCGAAGAGTTGCTTGGCCTTGCCCGTGAGGACGTAGGGCCGACCTTCCGGGAGTTCGTGGTGTCCGCTCATGACTTGTTCGCCCCCGGCTTCTTGGAGGATTTCCCCGCCGTGTCCGTTCCGGTCAGGGCCGCGTCGTCGGCGACCGGACCGTAGGCCTTCTGCATGGCGCGGATGTAGTGGATGACCGCCCAGATGTCGTGGGCGTAGATCTGCTTGCTGTAGGAGGGCATGGCCGTCCCGCCGTACCAGACCACGTGGAAGATGGCGGCGTCGGCGTAGTTCCTGATCTTGGTGGATTGCAGGGAGGCCGGCTTGGGGAAGGGATCCACCACGGGTCCGTCTCCGGTGCCCCAGGTTCCGTGGCACACCGCGCAGTACATGCGGTACACCGCCTGTCCGCGCTCCAGGACGGCGGAGGTCCTCGGAAGCGGATTCGCCATCTCCCGTCCGGCCTGGGCCCGGATGATCTCCACGCTGTCCCCCACTCCCTTGGGGTATGGAAACGGCTGGTAGTCCATCGGAAGGGAGCCCTCCGCGGGCATGCGCATCACCTGGACGGGCACGGGGGACATCCCCGAATCCGCCATGGCGGCGACCCGGTTCTGTCCCTGGCTCTTGAGGAACGGCTCGTCGTACATGTTGGGCGCGTACTGGCCCAAGGACTGCCCGTCGCGGCCCAGGTTGCAGCCGGAAAGCACGGCCAGACCGGCCAACAGCAGAGATCCGGTCCGCATCAGACGTCTCCTTTCCGGACCACCCGGACGTCGCTCGCGCCGGCTTCGCGCAGCGCGGATTCCAGCGCCGCGGCGTCGTATCCGGGCTCGTCGGAGGGGATCCAGAGGGCGAATTTGTCGTCGGTGAAGCGCAGATCCAGGGGCTTCTTCGCGTGGAAGGGGAGCCCGCAAAGCCCCAGCATCCCCAGGAGGTTGGCCCAAGCCGAGAACAGGATGGTGAGTTCGAAGAAGATCGGCACCCAGGCCGGCCAGGAGAGCATGGGCTTGCCGCCCACCCAGATGGGGAAGTTCACCGCCGAGGTCCAGGAGAGGAACCAGATGGCGAAGGTGAGGCCGGACAGTCCCGACGCCAGCACGAACCAGGGGAGGATGGAACGCGGGAGATCCATCGCCTCGTCGAGGGTGTGGACGGCGAAGGGGGTGAACGCGTCCCACTTCTGGAACTGGCGTGTCTTGCGCAACCGCTTGGCGCCCAGGATGATCGCCTTGGGCCCGTCGAAGTAGCCGAGGATGCCCTGTTCAGTCATGGTCGTGGCTCTCCCGGATCTGGCGGAGCGTGTCGGGGTGGAAGGCCTTGACTTCCGCCATGTTGCAGACCGGGAGCACCCGGCAGAACAGGAGGAAGAGGGTCATGAACTGTCCGAAGGATCCGACGAGGATCACCACGTCCCAGAAGGTCATGATGTACGCGCCCCACGAGGGCATCAGGAAGGACCTGGTCAGGGTCACCACGATGACGTAGCGTTCGAACCACATGCCCACGTTCACGAACAGGGACAACAGCCACATCAGCGGGATGCTTCGTCGAATGTACCGGAACCAGAAGAACTGCGGCGTGATCAGGTTGCAGCTCATCATGATCCAGTAGGCCCACCAGAACGGACCGAAGGCCCGGTTCACGAAGGCGAACCTTTCGAAGGGGGCGCCGGAATAGACCGCGATGAAGAATTCGGTGATGTAGGCGAATCCCACGAGCGAGCCGGTCAGGAGGATGATCTTGTTCATCACCTCCAGGTGGTCCAGGGTGATGTAGTCCTCGAGGTGGAACAGCTTCCGCGCCGGGACCAGCAGGGTGACCACCATGGCGAAGCCGGAGAAGATCGCGCCCGCCACGAAGTAGGGCGGGTAGATGGTGGTGTGCCATCCGGGCAGGATGGACACAGCGAAGTCGAAGGACACGATGGTGTGCACGGACAGCACCAGCGGGGTGGCGATGGCGGCGAAGATCATGTAGGCCGTCTCGTAGTGGATCCAGTGGCGCATGCTTCCGCGCCAACCCATGGAGAAGAGTCCGTAGAAGAACTTGCGGATGGGATGCCTGGCCCGGTCGCGCAGGGTCGCGAGGTCCGGGATCATGCCCATGTACCAGAACAGGACCGAGACCGTCGCGTAGGTGGAGACGGCGAACACGTCCCACTCCAGGGGACTCCGGAAGTTGGTCCAGAGCGGACCGCGGAAGTTCGGGTAGGGGAACACGAACAGGATGGCCAGCCAGGGACGCCCGGTGTGCAGCATCGGGAACACGCCGGCGCAGGACACGGCGAACACCGTCATGGCCTCGGCGGCGCGGTTGATGGACGTGCGCCAGTTCTGCCGGAAGAGGAAAAGGATCGCGGAGATCAGCGTGCCCGCGTGCCCGATGCCCACCCAGAACACGAAGTTCACGATGAACGATCCCCAGTCCGAAGCGTTGTTGATGCCCACCAGCTTGAGTCCGATGGTCTGGACCAGCAACCACGCGCACAGGTAGACGAACAGGGCCGTCTGGCTCGTGGAGAACGACGACCAGAAGGCCATGGATCCCCAGCGCTCGGCGGGCGCGCAGACGTCCTGGGTCACGTCGTGGACGGTCTTCCCACCGGTCACGAGCGGTCGGCGTCGGCGAAGCGTCTCAGGGGTGTTCATTTGGGGCTCCGTGCGTTTCGGATGGGGCGTTTCCCGCCGCCGCGGCGCTTTCCGCCTCGTGTTCGTGCTCCATCCGCTTCAACGCGACGGCCGCGGAGACGGCCTTGCGGTCGGCGGTATGGCGGACCCTGGGGAGGTAGGTGACGTTGGGCTTGATCTGCAACCACTCCAGGACCTTGTACCCGCGCTCCGAGCGGATCAGCTTGGAGACCTTGGTGGTGGGATCCTTGATGTCGCCGAACACGATGGCTTCCGCCGGGCAGCTCTGCTGGCAGGCGGTCTGGATCTCGCCGTCCGGGACCTTCTCCAGTCCAAGTTCCTTCGAATCGTAGCGCGCGTCCTGCACCCGCTGCACGCAGAACGTGCACTTCTCCATCACGCCGCGGCCGCGGACGGTGACCTCGGGGTTGAAGGCCATGGCCAAGGGCGCGTTGGGCGTGCGGCCGTCGGCGGTCTTCTCGTACAGGTCCGTCAGTCCCTGCGCCTTCCAGTTGTTGGTCCAGTTGAAGTGCCTGACCTTGTAGGGGCAGTTGTTCGCGCAGTAGCGCGTCCCGATGCAGCGGTTGTAGGTCATCTGGTTGAGGCCGTCGTCCGAGTGGGTGGTGGCCAGCACCGGGCACACCGACTCGCAGGGCGCGTTGTCGCACTGCTGGCAGAGCATCACCTGGTGGGTGACCTGCGGCGTCTCCAGCTCGCCGTGGAAGTAGCGGTCGATGCGCAGCCAGTGCATGTCGCGCCCGTGCCGGACTTCCTCGAAGCCCACCAGGGGAATGTTGTTCTCCACGTGGCAACCCACCACGCAGGCGCTGCAGCCGTTGCAGCGGTTCATGTCGATGGCCATCCCCCACTGCTGCGGGGACTTGTACCTGGGATCGCCCCAGATGGTGAACAGCTTGGCCTCCTCCTCCGGAGAGCCTGCCTTCCTGTCCTTGGAGTACTCGTCCCAGTTCACCTGGACCGCGACCTGCCGCCACTCGCCTTCTCCCGGCTTCTCCTGGTTCGCGATGTCGTTGTAGTACTGGGTGGACGAAAGCCTCCCGTCGCGGCCGGTCCTGGAGATCTCGGCTTCCAACGGCACCACGGACTCCCGCCGGGAGACCCGCAGGATGTCGACGCCCACGGTGGAAATCTTGGAGTCCATGCCCTTGGCGCCGGTGGCGTAGGCGAGGTTCGTCCAGACGGGGAGTTCCGGATTGCCGTTCAGCAATCGGAGCTTGGCAGTGCGCCCGTATCCCAGGGCCACCCCCACGACATCCTTGTGCTGGCCCGGGACCAGGAGTCCGACGAGGTCGAACTCCGCCGTTCCCACCTTCACGTGCAGCAGATCCTCCGTCTTCGCGCCGAGCGCGGCTGCCCCTCCAGGCCCCATCAGGAGCGCGTTGCCCCAGACCTGCTTGGTGACGGGATCCGGCAATTCCTGGACGAGGGGATTGTTCCCCTGGGCACCATCGCGGATGCCCGCGGGCCAGTAGGGAGCGAGTTCGATTCCCTTCGGCGGGACCGTCGGTGCTCCGGCGACCTTGGCCAGGTCCATTCCGGCGAGGGGACGGACCGCCGATGTCCTGTCGCGCGCGGCCAGCACGGCGCGGGACACGAACCCTCCGTGGCGGAGGCTGTCCTCCCAGAAGGCCTCGAAGGTCCCCGCGACGGCGGATCCGGACTGCACTTCCTTCCAGTATCCCTGGACCGCCTCGTGGGCGTTCGCCGCGTTCCAGGGAACGGGCTTGCCCAACACCCTGGTCCAGGAGAGGAGCGAATCCGCGGAGGACCGGACTTCCTTGTAGAGCGGGGAGATGGTGGGTTGCGCGAGCTGGAAGACGCCCTTCTGCGGCTCGGCGGCGTTCCAATCCTCCAGCCAATGGGTGGTGGGAAGGACCATCCGGGCGAGCTCGGCCGTCTCGTCCATGTGCAGGGCCAGGGCCACCACCAGCTTGGCCTTGGCCATGGCCTTCGCGAAGCCGACGGATTCCGGCAACCCATAGACGGGGTTCGAACCGTCGACGAAGAGGATGTCGACCTTGCCCGATTCGAGATCCGCCACCAGGGCGTCCATGTCCTGGACGCCGGTCTCGAACTGGAGGGACGGGGAGACCACCCCGTCCAGGACCGTGCCTTCCGCTCCCAGCAGGATGTTGAGGATTCCCGCGGCGAGCTGGGCCCGCACCGTGGGCGCACCCAGGGCCACGGCCTTGCCCCTGTGCGCTGCGAGGTCCTTGGCGAGGGCCTTGATCACGAGGGGGTCGATGCCGGCGGTGGCGGCGACCCCGTCCGCCGAATAGGGTGCGAGCGCGGCGCGGATGTTCGGGTCGGCGTCGCCGAGGATTCCCGCCACCTCCGACGCCACGGCGAAACCGACATCCGCGACCAGGCTCTGGCGCACCTGGATGCGGTCGTC
>CAYXXL010000164.1:0-6783 GCA_964469025.1 uncultured Fibrobacteria bacterium | reverse complement strand
CGACGAGCACGAGGCCGTGGGCATCATCGGACCCAACGGAGCGGGCAAGACGACCTTGTTCAACTGCCTATCCGGCATCTACCGGCCCGACCACGGCTCGGTGGTGCTGAACGGGACCGACGTCACCGGTCTCGCACCCCACCGGATCGCGCAACGGGGGCTTTCCCGCTCGTTCCAGAACATCCGGCTGTTCCCGGAAATGTCCGTTCTGCAAAACGTGATGGTGGGTCGATTCTCCCGGACTCCAGCCTTCCCACTGGGTTTCCTGCTGCGCACCCCCGCGTGGAGGCGGTCGGAGCGGGCCGCGGAACAAGCCTCGATGGAACTCCTTGAGTTCGTGGGCCTGGCGAACCGGGCGGCTTCCTGGGCACGGGAACTTCCCTACGGCCTGCAGCGGAGGTTGGAGGTCGCCCGAGCCCTGGCGACGGAACCTGCGGTGCTTCTGCTGGACGAGCCGGCCGCGGGCATGAACCCTTCCGAGATCGCGGCCATGATGCGGCTGGTGGCCGCCATCCGGGACCGCGGGATCGCCGTGGTGGTGATCGAGCACCACATGCGGCTGGTGATGGAAATCTCCGACCGGATCCTGGTCCTGGACCACGGCGAGCCCATCGCGGAAGGAATCCCCTCCGAAGTGCGCTCCGATCCCCGGGTGATCGAGGCCTATCTGGGGAGGTCCGAAGACGACCATGGCTGAACCGCTTCTCCGTCTGGAAGGCGCGCGCGCAGGGTACGGGCCCAACGACGTCCTGCGGGGCGTTTCCCTGTCCGTGGGGCAGACGGAAATCGTCACCTTGCTGGGAGGCAACGGCGCGGGCAAGACCACCACCCTGGGAGTCCTGTCCGGTATCCTGCCCTTGCGGGCGGGGCGCGTCCTGTGGGACGGGAAGGATGTCTCGAATCTTCCCACCGCCGAGCGCCTGCGGGCCGGACTGGTGCTTTGCCCCGAAGGGCGCCGCATCTTCGGGCGGCTCACGGTGGAGGAGAACCTGATCGCCGGAGCCTGGGTCCGGAATTCAAAGAGAACCCCCACGAAGCTGGAGCAGGCCTACAGCCGCTTTCCCCCTCTGCGCGCCCGCCGCCGCCAGCTCGGGGGCACGCTCTCGGGGGGCGAGCAGCAGATGCTGGCCATCGCGCGCGCCTTGATGTCCGAACCCCGGCTCCTGATGCTGGACGAACCGTCGTTGGGCCTGGCTCCCCTGGTGGTGGAGCAGATCTTCGCCATCCTGGTGGAGATCAACGCCGCTGGCATTCCCGTGCTCCTGGTGGAGCAGAACGCACGCCAGGCCCTGCGCGTGGCCCACCGCGCCTACGTGCTGGCCACCGGCGAAATCGTGCGCGAAGGAACGGGTGCGGAGCTCTTGGCGTCGGACGAAGTGCGGAGGGTGTATCTGGGAGAGGATTGAAACCTCCCAGCGGCGGCCTACCGCCTCGGCTCGGCTACCGAGTTAGCAACGTCCCCGGATACTCCGCCTCCGAGAGGGCCGCGAGCAACGCCTTGGGATCCGCGTTTCCCTGCACCGTCGCGGTCTTGGAGGCCACGTCAACGCTGACGCCCTCGACGCCGGCGACGGGCGTCAAGGCCTTGGTCACGTGGCGGGCGCAGTTGTCGCAGGTGATGGAAGGAATGGAAAGTTTCAAGGCGGACTCCGAGGTTGGGGTTTTGCGCAACGAGGGAAGGCGCACATCCCGGAACATGAGGACCAGTAGCAGGATACCGGAGGCGTTTTCCCACCAGGAAAGAAGCATGGGGCATGTGGCCCGGATGGCGGGGATGGCACCCACCGCACCCAGCCAATCGACCAGCGCACCGGCGCCCACAGCCGTCAACACCACGGCGGCCAAGTAGGCGAACAGTGCACGCTTTCCCAGCACGGATCCCACGAAGGCGAGCGTGGCGGTGTTGGTGGCGGGCCCTACGGCCAGGAACACCAATGCGGCCCCGGGACTCAGTCCTTTGGCGACCAGGCTTGCCGCGATGGGGATGGAACCGGTGGCGCACACGTAGAGGGGACCGCTGGCCAGGAGCATGGCTGCATAGGAAAGCACAGGGTGGGAAAGCCATCCGTCGAAGATTCCCTTGGGCAGGATCCAGGCGAGGAAGCCCCCCAGGACAATTCCCACCACCAGCCATTTGCGCAAGGAGAATAGAATTTCACCGAAGCCGTGTTCCCAGGCGCTGGACAAAATCTGCAAGAAGCTCCGCGGCTGTGCTCGCGGTTCCGGATCGACAATGCACGTCTCTTCCTCCGAAGTCTTCGGAGCGGCGATCTCCACGGCCCAACCCACCACCAATCCGGATAGAACCGCGTAGACCAGCCGGAATCCGGCGAAGGTGGCTCCGAGCATCCCCCAGGTCGCGGCGATGGAATCCACGCCGGTGCTGGGCGTGGAGGCGAGGAAGGTCGCGGTGGCTCCTTTGCCGGCACCGTCCCTGCGGAGGTGCTGGGCGACGGGAATCACGCCGCACGAACACAACGGCAGCGGAATCCCGGCGATCGCCGCCCGGACGATCGGCCCGGCACCCCGACCGGACAGGTACTTTTGCACCCAACTCGGGGGAACCAGGACATGGAGGATTCCCGCGAGGAGAAATCCCAGGAGCAGGTACGGCGAGATCGTCGCGGTCGTGGTCCAGATCGCCGAGAGCAGGCTCAAGGCGAAGCCGACCGGTACGATTTGTACTGATCCGCCAACTGGCGCGCGGAAACCAATGCGGCTTCGCGATGCGCGGTGTCGACAAGATCCGTCAGAAGATTGCCGGCCATGGCGTGGTCCGCCCCATCCTTCGACTCCAGGAGGGCCGCGATCCCATCCATGAAATCGGCGGAATCGGAACCCAAAGGCACATGGTTCCGCTGGAGCAGGTCGCCGATCTTGCCCCGGAACTGGAGGCGGACCAGAGGGTCGTTCACCTGCTCGTAGGTCTTGAGCAGGAGGGACATCGCCTCCTCGGGCTTGCCGTTCTTGTGCAGGAGAGTGAAGGCGAGGTCGCGGGCATAGGGAGGAACCTTGGCGTCCAGTGTGGACAAGGGAAGAAGGATCTTGGCGGCGGAGTCGCGGGCAGTGGTGGAATCGAGGTCGCGAGCGTCAAGGACGTACTGGGCCCATGTCAGTCGGAATTTCCACTCCTGGGGAAACCTTTGGGCTCCGTCTTCCAGGAAGGGAAGGGCATCTTTGGAAGTTAGTCCGCGAAGTTGTGGAATGGCCCAGCCAGCCATCAACCGTGGGTAAATCCAAGACGTGTCCAAGTCGCAGGTCCAAGAAAGAAGCAAAGGTAAAGTTCTGGCGGTATCTCCTTCGAACAAAACTCCTGCGTAAGTGAAGATGGAATTGACCCAAGCCACTGACCCAAAAGACGAGCCAAAACCAGCATTCAAAACACGAAGGGCAATCGATGACTGTACATTCCAGCTGAAATTGTTCGGTTTAATTTGAGCAAATTTTTGCGGCTTCGGTGCAAATATCAAAATCGCTCCCAAACCCAAAAAAATCCATCCGCTATTGAGATATTTCCTGAGTAAGAAGGCCATCTTCAAATCAAGTAAAAAATGAAGGCGAACTGATGCAAATCAGTTCGCCAATACTTCCTCTGGACCTTAATTACAGTTTGCGGCATTGGTGCCCGGAGGAACGGAAGCACCAGCGATCTTTGACAAGTTTCCATAGGAGAACTGTCCGCCAACTTGGTCTACACAGGCGTTGTCTGTAGACGTCAGTTTAGTCCCGTTGACGCTGATGTTTTTACCGTTGGTTGATGGCGTGGCTGTAGCAAGAATGCTCCCAGCCGTGCCAACATATGCCGGAGGTGCCGCACCCGTATCGCTCGTCAGAGAAGTGGCAACGTCTGCCCCAGCACCATACCAAAAATAGGTGTTGCTACCAGAGGGCACATCCCAAGCAATTTTTGAAAACGTACCATATACACCACCAGCACTCTCCTGACGGTAGGCCTCTTCCAGCGTGTAGATCTGCTTCAGCACGGGCTTGAACTCCGTGGCCTTGGCCTTGTTGGTGGCCCCCAGGAAGCGGGGGATGGCTAGGGCGGCCAAGATGCCGATAATCACGATGACAACCATCAATTCGACGAGGGTGAATCCCTTGCGCAACGATTTCATGATGTTCCTCCGTTGGTTTGCGGGGATTCTGGCCCCGACATGTCAGGGGATGATATCACAGTCCGTGCCAATGAACAAGAACGAAGCCAAACATGGCAGCTGTAGGAAATAACTAAAATAACTAAAATACAAATTACGTGGTTGCATAGGATCGGCGCTTTCGGGCAGGAGTACTTTTCGCCCACCATGAATTTCAGCCGAGACTCCCTCTTCGATCCCGTGGAAGCGTCCATCGCCACCTTGCGCGAGGGCAGGATGTGCATCGTCTGCGACGACGAGGACCGGGAGAACGAAGGGGATCTGGTAATGGCCGCCGATGCCACCACCCCGGAGTCCATCGCCTTCATGGCCACCCATGGCCGCGGGCTCATCTGTTGCGCCCTGACCGAGGATCGCGTACGGGCGCTGCAACTGCCCATGATGACGCGCCACAACACCGCACCGCTGCAGACGGCGTTCACGGTTTCCGTGGAAGCTCGAACGGGAACTTCCACAGGCATCTCGGCCGCCGACCGGTCGCGGACGGTCCAGGTGCTGGTGGATCCGTCCACCACCTGGGACGATCTGGTGGTGCCGGGGCACATGTTCCCGCTGGTGGCGCGGGACGGCGGGGTGCTGGTGCGCTCTGGGCAGACCGAGGCCTCGGTGGATCTCGCGCGCATCGCGGGACGCTCACCCGCCGGGGTCATCTGCGAGATCATGGCCGACAATGGAACCATGATGCGCGTCCCCGGCCTCCGATCATTCGCGGATCGCTGGGGCATTCCGCTGTGCTCCATCGCGGACCTGATCGAATACCGCCGGCGCACGGAGGTCCTGGTGGAGGCGGTGTCGGTACAGACCGTACATTGGGAAGGCACCGACCTTCGGGTGACGCGATGGCGCGACCGGGTGCGCGGGGCATCGCACCTGTCCGTGGTGTCGGGAGCAGTTTCGCCGGACTCCACCACCATGGTGCGGGTGCAGGCCGAGCCCTCCACCGCGAGCTGGGGATTGGTGGGGGCCGCTCGCGAGCTCCAGAACCTGCACGCGGCTCTGGACCGGGTGAGCCAGGGGGGCGGCGTGTTCCTGATCCTGGCAACCCTTCCGGCACCGGGATCGAGCCGCCCCGAACTTCCACCCATCTCCCTGGATGGGGAATCCGGACGGATTCCGTCCGACCCGCAGGCCTTCGGGATCGGGGCCCAGATCCTGTACCAGTTGGGCGTGCGCAAGCTGCGGCTGTTGACGAACAGGCCCCGCCGGATCGTGGGATTGCAGGGCTACGGCCTGTCCATCGAAGGTTTCGAGCCCTTCAGCACCAGCACCGAAGATGCCAACGGCGACTTCCTGGAAAGGTTCCTGGCGCTTTTGGGATAGAGGCACCCAGGCCCGCGGCTCAAGGGAGATCGAAAACGAGGATCTCCGAATCCTCCAGCGCCCGAAAGCCCAGATGGATTTCTTCCCCCACGGCCATCCCGTCCCCGGCGGAAACCACCATTCCCGCGGTCTCGGCACTTCCACGCGACACCTGCACCCAAGCTTTCCGTCCGGGGCCCATGTCGATGGACGCCTCCCCGCCCGCCTTCAAGCGCGCGATGGAAAGGGTCGCGTCCTGCTGGATGCGAACGGATCCCTCGCGACCGTCCGGACTCGCCACCAACCCGAAGATCCCGTCCAACCGAGCCGGATCCACCATCCTCTGGTCGTACGACGGCTCGCCTCCCGGTGCCTTTGGCACGATCCAGATCTGCAGGAAATGCAGCGAGGACTCCGCGGAGGGATTGAATTCGGAATGGCGGATTCCGCTCCCCGCGCTCATGCGCTGGATTTCTCCGGGGCGCAGCACCTGGCCGTTTCCCAGGCTGTCGCGATGCTCGATGGCTCCTTCCAGGACCCACGACAGGATTTCCATGTCCCGGTGTCCATGCATCCCGAATCCCTGTCCGGGACGCACGCGGTCCTCGTTCAGAACCCTCAGGACGGAGAAACCGGACCATTGCGGATCGTGGTATTCCCCGAAACTGAACGTGTGGCGCGTGTCCAACCAACCGAAGTCGAATCTTCCCCGATCCTGGGCTCGCCGCATCTGGATCATCATGGTTCCTCCCGTTGGGGGTACCGAAATGGCCCCGAACGGGAAGCAGGTTACAAAGCGATGGGCTTCAGATCTCCAGGATCACCAAAGGCTTTTCCCCCAGGGGGGGTTCCGAATCGTACATCAGCAGGGTGACCTCGCACCGGCGTCCGCGCTCGATGGAGATGGACAGGCGGTCCGAGAAGCTCCGGGAGATGAAGAATCCCCGTCCATGGTTGTCGAAGATCCCCAAAGGGAGACCGTTCTCGTCGTGGGAGATCTGGCGCTGCAGCCAGTGCAGGACGGTGTGGCGCTGCAGCTTTCCGCCGCAATCCGCGACGGTGATGGCCATGCGCCCACCGCCTTCGGCGAACTCGACTTCCACGGCCTTCTCCTCGGGGAGCGAGAAGTCGTGGTTCCAGGTTTCCTTGTGGTCACCAGGCATGTCCAGGCTTCCGTAGTAGATGGCGTTCGTGAGGACTTCGCTGAGGATGGTCTGCAGGTGGTTTCGCCGCCGCTGCGGCGCCCGGAGCGTCAAGGCATCGCATAGTTCCACCATTTCACGGTGGGTGCGGATCCTGAATCTTTCGTGGAGAGCGGGCTTCGGAA
>CAYXXL010000163.1:0-6848 GCA_964469025.1 uncultured Fibrobacteria bacterium | reverse complement strand
GACTTTCAGTCCCTTGTACGAACCCGCCGACTTTAGTCGGCGGTTGTTCAGTTTCGAGTGCGAAGATCCTTAGTTAAGGATAAAAAGATACAAAGCAGTGCGTTTAAGGAGCATTGTGACAATGCTGGTAGTAACTGCGGACTATCTGGAGATTGGGAGCAATACGCAACACCACACTCCACAAGAAGTGGATCGCCTCGTGGGGTGCCTGCAGTAGAATACGCAGTTGTGTCATTCAGAGCCGCGAAGCTACGCTGTTTCCGACTATTGGTTAAACACCAACCTATTGAGGAGGATCCTGTTTCCGGAGAGCATGCAAATCAAGCACATACTAATGTAACGCCAGTAACTCTGCCAATACGCAACAAGTTGACAGATCTAGCAAATTCTGGTAGATATTTTGAAATCGAATTTGAGCGTGATGTCGATTTTGAACCAAGTCCACTAAACGAAGATGAGTGCATTGGATTATAGTTCAGTGCGCCGTCAGTGTCTTGTACGTCAACCGGACACCGAAGCCGCGACCCATTAAAGCGTCCACCCGTTCCATCATAGGAACCTTGCAGTTGGCCTCGTTCAACCTGAATGAGCACTCGTTGATGTAGCGTTGGGTGTGCTCGACACTGAACTGGTGATAGATGCCGTAGAACCCACGCTTAAGCATAGGTTGTATCGCATTGAGGCAGGGGTGGTCTTGCTCCTTGAAAGAAGACTGCAAGCATAGGTCTACCAGGGCAGGGTTGGGTTGACGACTATACTATACGGATGAGCAGTATTTAGTAAACTGCCCCTCATGGCTCTCGCACCTCTCCATATCCACAGCACCCACAGCCTTCTCCGCGGAGTTCCTTCCATCTCCGAGCTGGTGTCCGGTGCCCGCCGACTGGGGTACTCCGCTCTGGCACTGACCGACGTCAACACCATGGCCGGAAGCATCCTGTTTCTCCAGGAGTGCCGAAAGCAAGGCATCCGACCGATCCTGGGCCTTGAGCTGGCCGACAACCGGGACCCATCCATCCGTGTTGTCCTCCACGCGCGCAACGGGAACGGCTACGGCGACCTCTGCCAACTGGCCACCTTCCACAACCTGGGGAACTGCGGTCCGCACCTGGAGAACTTGTTCGCACGGCCATTCCCCGACCTGTTCGCCCTCTGTCCGGACCCGGAACTCCTGCAAAAGCTGTCCAGAACACCGCTGTGGCAGAGCTTGTTCGGAGCCATCTGCCTTGTCGATCCTGCCTCCGCCACGAAGTCACGCGCGGTGGAGGACATCTGCAAACAGGAAGGTCTGGAGATCGCAGTCGCCCACGACTGCTGGTTCCTTGACCCTACCGACCATGAACTTCATCGCCTACTTCGCGCCATCGATGGCAACACCGATCTCTCGCGACTCGGACCCAATCAGGCTGCCCCACCAGGATCTTGGCTACTCCCGCCGAACAAGCTCAAGGAGGTCTACGCCAGGTACCCTCGTGCACTTGAGGTGACTGAGCGACTCGTTGACGCCTGTCGTGATGACCTGGCCGCCTCACCTTGGATTCTTCCCAAGGTGGAAGTTCCCTCGGGGTTCGACGACGACACCTGGCTGTCCCACCTTGCTGGCGAAGGTCTCCAGGAGCACTACGCTGGGAAGCCAGAGTTCGATCAAGCCAGGGTTCTACAGGCAAAGGAACTCGACGTCATCCGCACCACCGGGTACGCAGGCTACTTCCTGATGGTTCGACGGATCCGTGAGGCCGCGGGAGCGCGCTTTGCGGGCGGCTTCCGTGGAGGGAAGGAATGTTCACTCCTGCGCGGCTCCGCGGCCAACTGCCTTACGCTCTACAACCTGGGCGCGTCCGACCTCGATCCCATCAGGTACGGCCTCTACTTCGAGCGCTTCTTGAACGAGGACCGAACAAGCCCGCCGGACGCAGATCTCGACTTCGGATGGGACGAGCGACCCCAGGTTCTGCAGTGGTTTTTCGACACCTACGGCGAGGATCATGTTTGCATCCTCTCGGCCACACACCACTTCCGACGTCGTGCCGCCTTCCGCGAAACTGCCAAGGTCCTGGGCTACTCCGACAACCAAGTCGGGGAGGTCTTCCGGAGGCTGAAGGAAGCACCGCTGCGCCCAGGTGTCCACTGGCTGGAACGGATCCAGGATGTGGACCCTGGTCTGGCCCATGTCGCGGAGATAGCATCGCGTGTCCCGGGTCGTCCCCACTTCCTTGGTCAACATCCCGGCGGAGTTCTCGTTACCAACGATCCCATCTGGCGACACGTTTCCTGCCAACGAAGCGGTGGTGCGACTGACAGGATTATCAGCTAGGTGGACATGCACGGAGGGATCGAATTCCTGGGACTGGTGAAGTTCGATATCCTCGGAAATGGAAGTCTCTCTGTTCTTCGCGATGCTCTGGAGATGATGCGCGAGCAGGGTGCGACAGACCCGAGACTGTGGGACGTTGACCGTATCCAGGAGGACCCCGAAATCCAGAAGATGATGGCTGACGGTGGTACACGTGGGGTCTTCTACATCGAGTCTCCAGCCCAAATGCGTCTGAACAAGAAGGCGGGTGCGTCGACCTTCGAAGAAATAGGCATCACATCCAGCCTGGTTCGACCGGCGGGAACGGCCTACGCGAGCGTCTTCGTTGAACGTCACCGGCAGGCCAAAAAGGGCGTTGCCCAGTGGGACTGGCTCCACGACAGCCTTCGCGGAATCCTTGAAGGAAGTCACGACGTTTGCGTGTTCCAGGAAGACGTCACGAGGATCTGCGTGGAAGTCGCTGGTCTTTCCTTCTCCGACGCCGATCGTGTCCGCAAGATGATGAACAGCCAGCATGATGGTGTACCATCGGGCTTCAACGAAACCGCGATCCGGTTCATCCAAGGCTGCATGCAGAAGCAGGGGATGTCCCGGGTACAAGCGGAGGAGCTGTGGAAACGCGTGGACAGTTTCCGTGGATTTTCGTTCTGCAAAAGTCACTCCCTGTCGTATGCACAACTCTCGTTCCGATGTGCCTGGCTGAAGCGCTACCACCCGGCCCGCTTCTGGGCGGCGGTAATCTCCAACGACCATGGATTCTACCCGACGTCTGCTTACGTAGGAGAGGCGAGACGTGCTGGAATCCAATTTCTTCCCTGGGACGTGAACGAATCTCGATGGAGGCACTTCGGCGGGGAGGGGTGGATCCGTACCGGCTTTCAACATGTCCACGGGCTTCACGCCGCAAGCATCGAGGTTGTTGAAACGGAACGTCGTCAGAACGGTCCGTTCCAGAATCTACCGGACTTCAGAACTCGACTTCCTGGTCTTGGTCGTGCGGAGTTGGAGCTGCTTACGCGGGTCGGCGCCTTTGATTCCTTCGGGGTATCCCGGTCTCGAACCTCAGCCTGGCTCGTTGAACTCGGGGTGTCCAAGCGCAAGACGGATTCCTGGGACATGTTCCAGGAAGCGATCATACCAGCCCACCTTTGTGGGATCCCGGAAGAATCCCTTTCCGCCCGTGCACTGGATGAACTTCGTCTCGCAGGGTTCTCGGTATCCGCCGATCCCTTGGAGCCACTCGGATTCTTCGCGGAGAAGCTTGGTGCCACCCCGGCTTCTCGCCTCCCTGAATTTGCTGGAAAGTCCATTCTGGTTGTTGGTGTACCCGTCGCCACCAGGGTGCACCGTGTGGGAACCACGGGAGAACCGATGCTGTTCCTGTCCCTGTCGGACCATAGCGGAATCGTGGACGTCATCCTGTGGCCGAAGGTCTACAAACGCTTCCATGCTGTCGCAACGGGAAGCGGTGCTCTGTCCGTTCGTGGGAAGGTTACCGAAGAGGACGACACTTTCAGCTTGGAAGCTGATCATGTGGAGGTGATCAAGACTTGACCAGACTCCCTCCTTGTTTCCATGCTTGGTGACCATGTGCGGAAGAATGCTGGTCAAGATCGATGGAGTGGCTTACTACCACTACTTCTCCTCGCAGGAGAGCGGGTGGGTTTACCAGCTCGCGCCGGACAAGTACCAGGTGATCGGCACCGAAGAGATTGCTCGCGAGGTTTCTCCGACAGAACAGGTCTTGATCCACCGAGTTGTGGGTGGCGAAGTCGTTCCGGAGTGGGGCTACTGGACCCTGGTGCCGCCATGGGTAGAGGCGCCTTCCAGTCTGGTCGAGTCCGCAAAGGGATATCCTCGACTTGTTCCACCCAGGCAGACCCACTTCAACTCCCGCAAGGACACCCTGACGAAATCAACCGGCTGGCGTCGTTTGCTTCGAGACAACCGCTGTGTCCTGATCGCTGACGCATTCTTCGAGTGGTCGGATTCTGAACTCCTTGCAGGGAAGCCCAAAAAGGCTGGACGATACCAACTCACTGGGGGACGTTTGATGCCCCTGGCCGCGATCTACTCGCCGGTGAAAGTCGACGGGAAGTCCGTCACAACGGTGTCGGTTGTGACCACCGACCCCAACGAGCAGTTGGTGAACCTTCCGCACCACCGGATGCCCGCAATTCTTCTTGGAGACGACCTGGCAAAGTGGCTGGATCCCAAAAACGTCGAACCTGAAGCTGCACTTCACGCCACGTCGGATTCCGAGATCGATGCCGAAGTTGTTCCGGCAACCAGGTACCGGGAGCTGGTAAAGACCTGATGCTACCAAGGCGTCTCCCGGCTATTTTTGACCGGGAATCCTACTGGATCGCGAATTTCAACGCTTGAGCCCAACCGGTTGCTTCTGCTCGCAGCAAGTAAGACCCTGCGGGCAACCGCGGCATGTCCAGACCGGTTTCTGAAGTGGTAGCTCTCCACAGGTTCTTCCCATCCAGACCTGTGATGCGCAGGGAAACTTGTTCCCGAGTCGATTCGGCAGATGACGAAAATTCGATCCGCCTGGCTGTAATCCGCAAACTGACCGGGGATCCCGCGGCGGCAGGCTCCCTGACTCCGTCTGCCATCAAAGACGCGATCGGCAGCCGAAGAATGGTTCCCGAATCTCCAACCACCAAGAAGAAGGAATCGTTGGCAGCGATGCCACGAAGATTTCTCAAGGTGCCCGACGGGATGGAAGTCCAGACGGAATCGTCCCGGGATGCCAGTAGGACTCCGGAGTCCCCTGCTGCTGTGGTCCAGCCTCCCGAGTGGTTGACCGCGTTCAAGTTCTTGGTTGTTCCGGAAAGGCGGGCAACCCAAGCATCACCGTACACAGATTTCCAGATGGTCCCACCACCCGCCACGACGACATACCCCGAACTTGTTGTAGACAAGGCTGCTGGAGTACCTGGATTTCTGGGAAGGCTGTCCGACTGGTTCCAGCTCCAGGTGGAATCGCTGGAGCCGTGAAATACATATTGGCCGACGATGCCGATCCCGCTTTGTCCCGCCCAACTCACTGCGGAAATGGCTCCGGTCCATTCTGCTGATAAAATGGTCGGACCGGGCTGCCAGGTTGATCCGTCCGAGGAGATCCGCATCGGTTGTGGTGTCGGGGGAATCACGGTATCCAGGCATGTCAGTCCTTGCGCCGACTGGACAAAGATCACGTACCGGCGACCGGACCAGAAAATCGCGGTCGGCGATTGCGTGTTCACCATACCGTAACACCCACCATCGGATTCAAGGAGAGAAGATCCGAAGACAGTTTTCTGCCATTTTTCACCATCAGCCGAGGCAATTGCAATGCCACGGGCTCCCGCAAGAGACACGAAAGCTGTACCACTGTCGTGGAACTGAGGATTCCCATCCACAATTACCACGTTGAGGATTGGTTCGGCCATGGTGTCCGACCACGCTTCCGACCCAATCGCCACCGTTGTGTTACCGGAGGTGGCAATTCCGACCAGGTTGGCCGTTGTTCCAGAGGAATCCGAAGACCAGACAGAACCATCTGGTGACGTCAAAATCCGTCCGTTGTCTCCTGCCGCGATCCATTGTTGGCCGGTCCAAGTAGCGACATTCAACCGAGAGGTAACGCCGGAAACCTGGGGAACAACAGCCGATGAGGCCACTGCCGGAACTATCAGGAACAACGCAAGGATCCAAGATCGTCGGATCATTTGGTCGGAGAGTTGTTTGGGCATTGTAGGGTCCTGGACAATTGCGGAGTTCGGAGGAAATTTTCCTCCATCAGTACCAACCTATATCCCCGGGTTGACCTGGTGTAGGCATGCGATATCCGCTAGTTCAATGACAGGTGGGTCCGAAGGAACGCCTGCAGGGAATTGCTGATCGTGGTTGCCTGGGCGAAATCGGCGTCGGTGCTTCCATCCAGGAACGAAGTGTGGGTCATGCCAGCAATCGAGAGGTATGCGACTCCTGGATCCGCCGCAACCAGGTTCTTTGATTGGTCGGGATTCACAGTGGAGTCGGCGGTGCCGTGGACAGCTTCGGTGGGAGCCAGCACCCCGGACAAGGCCCAGCGCGCTGGCGAGCGCCGGAGCAGGACGGACCGGAGCGAATCGGCCGAGATGCTGCCGGTTTGGAAGGGTTGCAGGTACTGGGTCTGGAGGTAGTCCAATCCCGGCAGGTTGTACGACTGGCCTTGGACCAGACCCATGGCGATGCTCTGCATGGAGCGCGAGAAGAAATCGGTGGGACCGGCGATCTCGAAGACCGAATGGATGCTCGGATCCCGGAACGCAGAGATCAGGGAAACGCCGCCGCCGCGTGAATAACCCACTGTTGCAATCCGGGAAGAGTCCGTGGAGAAATGATTCAGGGTCGCGCCCAGAAAGGCCAGACCGTCGTCGACATCGCGGTCCCAGGGGCTTTGTGTCGAAGCGTCGCTGGTCACATTGCTGTAGTCCGTGGTCAAGGTTGCGGTTTCCCCGCGATAGGCGGGGGCCACGATGATCGCCTGAGCGTATTGAGC
>CAYXXL010000162.1:0-6874 GCA_964469025.1 uncultured Fibrobacteria bacterium | reverse complement strand
CTGTGGAATGGCGACGACGGAGGTATTCTCCGCCGCGACACCCTTGATGGCGACCTCGGGCGGCATCGCGACGAAGGCGGCGGGCGGCGTGTACATCTGCGCGGTCACCTGGCCCAGGTGGAACGAGTCGATCTGGAAGTGGCCCGAGGAGAGGCCATTGACCTGTTTGTCTTCCTGGATGTGCCAGTGGAAGCCAGTCGCCGTGGACATGTTCGGGCTGCCTGATCGCAAGTTGATCCGACTCGCGTTGAAGCTGGCGATGCTGTGCGTGTATGTCTTCCAACTGGTTCCGACCGTGTCCAGAACGTGGAAATAATCTTGATCTGTGATGTCGCTCTCCAGCACGTAGTCGTCGAGGATGATGCTGTGGCTTGCCTTGAGACGGTAGGTGACCCTTGTCACATACTGGAGCCCCGTCCAACCATTGGCATCCCAACCGACTCCGCAGTAGTTGTATCCCAAGTTCGGGGTACCGAGATTGTAGTCGAATTGAAGTGAGCGGTCGGCGCCAGCTCCCGAAACACCAAAATTCGAGATTTTGGCATCTCCTCCTGCACTCGAATTGTCGAACGACGACCACGCCCCCAGATTCGGCGACAAGGTGGGCGCCGCGAAGTCGTCCACGATCAACCATTTTCCGTCCGGACTGCGGATGTCCTTCTGGTGGGCCACCCACACCGCGGTGGACACGTCCGACAGGCCGTGCGCGGAAAACACCACGTCGCAGGCGCCCTGGGCGAAGGGGGCGCCATCGGAGGCCTGGCCGCCCCATACGGCGGATAGCGAATCCGACGAGCCCGAGGTGGACCAGGTCTGACCGCTGGTCCGTTGCGTGATGGTGATCCGCCAGGCGGCGGGCTTCTCCAGCCGCGCTCCTGCGGAAAGACGCATGGTTTGGAAATCCAATTGGCGCGCCGAGACCTGGGGTTGCGTCGTCCAGGCCTGGGGGACGCCCGGCATCGGGTCGGCGAGGTCTTCCCAGATGTTGGAAAAGCGACCCTCGAGCACCGCGGCGCCGAACCACGCCAGGAACTGGTCGAAGTACATCTCGTTGTGCGCGGTGTCTTCCGCGTGGATGGCATCGGTCGCGTTGGGATCCACCGCCCACCCCCAATAGTCGGAGGTCGGGGAATCCCGGTGGGCCAGGAGTTCGGTGGCCCAGGCGGCGGGGATGGCCGGATTGGACGAGGCCATCGAAGCGCAAGCCCACGTCCCGATGGTGAGGTGGGAATGCTCCTGGCGCGGTCGGGTGCAGCCAGCCCCTCCGGACAGGCTCCAAATGGAATCCGGAGAGACCAGGTTTCCGTCCATCTGGTAGAAGTTCGCCAATGCGGGATTCGCCCCCAGGAAGTTCATGGCCGTATCCAGAAACGCTTTGGCGCGCGGTTCTCCGTTCCAGGTCCAATCCAGTCCCAGCCGCCACAGGACCCGGATCCCGTCCTTGTACATGTCGTGGCCCTGGTCGAAGGGATTGTATCCCAGACTTCCGCTGTACCACGTTCCATTTGGGACCATCCAGTCCGGGAGCAGCCCCAGGGCATAGCCCGGATTGGCTTGGATCACCTTGTAGGCTTGGTCCACGACGGCCATCCAATTGTGCGCGGTGTCGGCCTTGGCGAAGATCCGGTAGTTGGCAGGAGCCAGGTATCCCGGATCCACGAACGCATCGCCTCCCCAGGCGGCGCCAGGAGAAAGGTTGTAGTTCGCCGTCACTGCTTGGCTCCAGAGGGTGCTCAGCATCGCCTTCGCCCGGGTCTTGTAATCGACGTTGAGCGGACTGGTGTGGGCCTTCCAGACCCCTTTTTTCACCAGGCTGTCGGCGAACAGGAGCGTCATGCAGATGTCTTCGTCCGCATCGGTGGCCATTCCCTTGCCACCCACAGGGATCGCACCGTTGTCCCACCTCCAGTTGTAGAACCCTCCCGTGGAGCTCCACAGGTCCTTCTCCGTCGCATCCCAGATGGAATTGAAGGTGGTCTGATCGTTGTCGTAGAGCGCTGCGATCATGCCGTACGAGGAGGACTCCGACACCGCGTCCCCGGGAGTTTCGGATTTGGGCCGGTGGACCAGTCCGTCTCCATAGGGTGCGATGTTCCGCGCCTTGATTCCCGACCAGGTGTGCTCCAAGGCCGTGTCCAGCAGAGGGTTGGAAACTCCGGCCAAGGAAGAAGGGTAGGGTGCCCCGGCAAAAACCAGGGCCGGAAGAAGCATCAGACTGGATAGAAGCATCGTTCGAGGCATGGAGGTCTCAAAATGCCATCGATCCAACCGTTTCGCAGGCGGGTTTTGGAGTTGCCCCGCCCGGAATCGTTCTCGGCCCGCCACAATGCCGGGATACCGGACTCCGGGGACCCCTATTCCTCGGGGGCGTCTTCGCTCTCCGTGCTGGTGGGGAGGCCGACGAAGTCGTCGCCATGCAGGGCTTCGCGGATCTTGGCTTCGAGGTCCATGGCCATCGCGGGGTGCTGGCGGATGTATTCCAGAGCCGAATCCCGTCCCTGTCCGATCCGCTCGGGCCCGTAGGAAAACCAGGAGCCGGACTTGGAAACGATCTCCAGTTCCACGCCCAGATCGAGAAGGGAAGACGGTTTGGAGATGCCTTCGCCGTACATGATGTCGAACTCGCACTGCTTGAAGGGGGCGGCCAGCTTGTTCTTCACGATCTTGACGCGGGTGCGGTTGCCCACCACCTCCTCGCCGGACTTGATGGAGCTAATCCTGCGGATGTCGGCGCGAAGGGATGCGTAGAACTTGAGGGCGTTGCCGCCGGTGGTGGTCTCGGGGTTTCCGAACATCACGCCGATCTTCATGCGCAGCTGGTTGATGAAGATCATGCAGCAGTTGGACTTGCTGAGAATGCCGGTGAGCTTGCGCAGGGCCTGGCTCATGAGCCGAGCCTGCAAGCCCACGTGGCTGTCGCCCATCTCCCCGTTGATCTCGGCCTGGGGCACCAGCGCGGCCACGGAATCGATCACGATGATGTCGATGGCCCCCGAGCGCACGAGCGTCTCGGCGATGTCCAAGGCTTGTTCCCCCGTGTCGGGCTGGGAGACGAGGAGGTTCTCGATGTCCACGCCCAATCTCTTGGCGTACTGGGCGTCGAAGGCGTGTTCGGCATCGATGAACGCGGCGACACCTCCTGCCTTCTGGGCTTCGGCGATGGCGTGGAGGGAGAGCGTGGTCTTGCCGGAGCTTTCGGGGCCGTAGATTTCCACCACGCGACCACGGGGCCAGCCGCCCACCCCCAGGATCGCGTCCAATTGGATGCAACCGGTGGGAATGATGCCCATTTCCGCCCTGCCGCTGTTCATGCCCAGGGTCATGATGGAGCCCTTGCCGTGGTTCTTCTCGATCTGGGCGAGCGCGGCGTGGAGGGATCGCTCCTTCTCCTTGTCCTTGTCCAGGGATCCCGCCGAAACGACGATGCCTTCTCTCGCGACATTCTTCTTGGGTGTGGCTACGGCCATGGTTCTCTCCTCGCACGTATTGGTGGATCAGGGTTTCCGTTTCGCCCGCTCGAGCGAAATGGGAGGGTGGTGGATCAGGGGGCGAACACCGATTCGCCTCTGAATGGAAAGAACATACTGAATACTGCTCAAGAGGGCAAGTGAAATTTTGAATAGGTGATGGATGGTCGGGGGAAGAACCTCGGGAGGCTAAATTCACTTCCCTTATGACCATGGAAAGCAAATATTCGCCCATCGAGGTGGAGAAGAAGTGGGAAGCCCTCCACCGAGGGAACGGCTCGTTCCACCCGCGCGGAGAGGGGAAACCCTTCACGGTGGTGATTCCTCCGCCCAACGTCACAGGCGCCCTGCACATGGGCCATGCCCTGAACCAGACCATCCAGGACGTGCTGGTGCGGTTCGAGCGCCTGCGCGGCCGACGCGTCCTTTGGCAGCCGGGCACCGATCACGCCGGAATCGCCACCCAGAACGTGGTGGAACGGGCCCTGGCGAAGGAAGGGAAGAAGCGCCGCGAGATGGGGCGCGAGGCGTTCGTGGAACAGGTCTGGGCCTGGAAGAACGAATACGAGGCCCGCATCGTGGGGCAGGTCCAGCGCATGGGTAACTCGTGCGACTGGGACCGTCTGCGCTTCACCATGGATGAAGGACTGTCCCGCGCGGTGCGCGCCGCCTTCGTGCACCTGTACGGGAAGGGTCTGATCTACCGGGGCAAGTACATCGTGAATTGGTGCCCCAAGGACCGCACCGCGCTCTCCGACGACGAGGTGGAGACCAAGGACGGTGGGGAGCCCGGGCATCTGTGGCACCTGCGCTATCCGTTGGAAGACGGAACGTTCCTGGTGGTCGCCACCACCCGGCCCGAGACCATGCTGGGCGACACCGCCGTGGCGGTCAATCCCAAGGACGAGCGGTACGCGAGCCTGGTGGGCAAGCGGATCAAGCTGCCGCTCACGGAACGGACGATTCCCGTCATCGCCGACGACTTCGTGGAGATGGACTTCGGGACGGGATGCGTGAAGGTGACGCCGGCGCACGATCCGACGGATTTCGGCGTGTTCCAGCGCCATCCCGAGATCGGGGTGATCGACATCATGAACGAGGACGCGAGCCTCAACGAAGAGGTTCCCGAGCGTTTCCGCGGGCTGGACCGCTACGAGGCGCGCAAGCGCATCGTGGCCGAGTTCGAGGAGCTGGGCCTCCTGGAAAGGATCGAGGATCGCATGACGCCCATCGGGCGCAGCTACCGCTCCGGCGAGCCCATCGAGTACCGTCTTTCCGACCAGTGGTTCGTGGACATGAAGCCGCTCGCGGAAAAGGCCTTGGCCAGCACCCGCGAAGGCCGCGTGAAGTTCGTGCCCGAGCGCTGGAACGACTACTACTGCAAGTGGCTGGAGAACGTGCGCCCGTGGTGCATCTCGCGCCAGCTCTGGTGGGGCCATCGCATTCCGGTCTGGTACGACGAGGACGGAGTGCCGGTGGCGGCCCTGGAAGAACCTGCGACGCATCCCGAGACGGGGAAGAAGATCGTCCGGCAGGACGACGACGTGCTGGACACGTGGTTCAGTTCCGGCCTGTGGCCGTTCAGCACGCTCGGCTGGCCGGGCGAAGCCGCCGTGGTGGGCGCTCCCGTGGACAGCTGGATCCAGCCGGACGTGAAGGGACATTTTCCGACCGACGTCCTGGTCACCGACCGCGGCATCATCTTCTTCTGGGTGGCGCGCATGGTCATGATGTCCAACGAACTCACCGGACTGGACCCGTTCCACACCGTGTACATCCACGGCACCATCCTGGACGACAGGGGCCGGAAGATGTCCAAGTCGCTGGGGAACGGGATCGACCCCCTGGAGATGGCCGACCAGTACGGCGCCGACGCCGTGCGGTTCTCGCTTTTGATCCTGTCCAGCGAGGGCCAGGACATCAAGCTCAGTCCCACCAAGTTCGAGATGGGCCGGAACTTCGCGAACAAGCTTTGGAACGCGACGCGCTTCGTGCTGCCGCATCTGGAAGGGGCCGATGTCGGGACCCCCGCCCTGGATCCCTCCGACCGCTGGATCCGGTCGCGCCTGGCCACTGTGACAAAAAACGTCACAACGTCGCTGGAGGCTTGCAAGTTCGCCGACGCGGCCATGGAGCTGTACCACTTCGCCTGGGGCGACTTCTGCTCGTGGTACCTGGAACTGCGCAAGAACGAGATCCACGGCGAAGACGGTCCCGCGAAGGCCTCCGCGGTGGGGTCCTGCTTCCAGGTGCTGGACGCCCTCACCCTGCTCCTGAGCCCGTTCATGCCGGCGCTCTGCGAGGAGCTGCGCGAGCACCTGGGACTGCCGCAGGCGATCCTCTCCAGATGGCCCGTCTTCCCGGTGTCCGCCGTGGACGAATCCGCCGAGCGGGCCTTCTCCCTCCTCATCGCCGCGGTGGAAGCCGTCCGCGGCCTGCGCGGACGCTACCAGATCGCTCCCAGCCGGATCCTGTCCGCGGTGGTGCGGGCGGACGACGCACAAATCCTCTCCGACCTGCGGGAGAACATTTCCGCCCTCCGGACCCTGGCCGGGGCGGAAGTCGTGCTCCAGGTGGGAGGCGACAAGCCCGCATTCTCCGGCACCGAGATCCTTTCCGGCATGCAGGTCCACGTGGCCCTGGAAGGGATATTGGACAAGGAGGCGGAATTGGCGCGGGTGGCCAGGGAGCTCACCGAAGCGGAGAAGTTCGCAGGATCCATCCGCTCCAAGCTCGGGAACGAATCCTTCGTGTCGCGCGCGAAGCCCGAGGTGGTGGACGCCGAACGCGAGAAGCTCGCGAACCAGGAACTGCGCGCCTTGCGCCTGCGCGAAACGCTGGCGGAGCTGGTCGCCTAGCGGATCGGCGAGCGGAAGCCGCCCCCGAAGAGACCGAGATCGTATCTTCCTCTCGGGTTGGCTGGTAGCCAATTCCTGAAAGGACGGTTCCCATGTTCGCCAAGATCGCATCGAGCCTGACGCTCCTGCTCGCCATCGCATCCGCCGCATCCCATGCCGCGGAGCCCAAGGCCGTCGCGGAAGTCCAATCGATTTCCGGCAGCCGTGTTTCCGGGATGGTCATGTTCAAGGACACCGCGGATGGAGTTCACGTGGTCGCCATCGTCAAGGGACTGGAACCGGGCAAGCACGGTTTCCACATCCACGAGTTCGGAGAATGCGTGGATTCGGGCGCCTCGGCCGGCGGCCATTTCAATCCCACCGGCACCACCCACGGCGGACCCATGTCCATGCACCACCACGCAGGAGACCTGGGGAACATCGTGGCGGACAGCTCGGGAACCGGGCGCGTCGACCAGTTCTTTCCCGGTCTTTCGCTCGTGGGCCCGACTTCCATCCTGGGCCGCAGCGTGGTGGTCCACGCGAAGGTCGACGACCTGTCCACCCAAC
>CAYXXL010000161.1:0-6876 GCA_964469025.1 uncultured Fibrobacteria bacterium | reverse complement strand
CGGAACCAGCCCTCGGCCCGCTCGATGCCCTCGTTCAGCTCGTCGCGGGTCATGGGACCGGTGGTGTCCTGCGAGCCCACCGAGGTCATGCGCGGCTCGCAGTAGGTGCCGGGAAGCACGCCCTGCCCCTCGGGGAGGCCCACCGCGCGGCCCAGGATCTTCTGCGCCAGGGTGAAGCCCTTGACGGATTTCACGGGGACCACCGGCAACCGGAACAGGGTGCTTTGGGGCAGGCCCAGGAATTCGCGGGCCTTGGTGGTGAGGCCGCGCCCGATGATCAGGTTGATGCGCCCCCCGGCCCGGACCTCGTCCAGGAGCACCAGGGTCTTGAGCGCGGACTGGGCCACCACGGCGCCGTTCTTGTGGACCTTCACGGTCCCGGACCGGTGGTCCACGGAAAGTTCGATCTCGTCGCCCATCTCCAACGCCGAGACGTCGATCTCCACGGCCAGGGCTCCGGCATCCTCCTGGGTATTGAAAAAGATGGGAGCGATCTTGCCACCCAGGCAGACCCCGCCGAACTTCTTGTTGGGGACGTGGGGGATTTCTTCCCCCGTCCACCAGAGGACGGAATTCGTGGCGGACTTGCGCGAGCTTCCCGTGCCCACCACGTCGCCCACGTAGGCGACCAGGTGCCCCCGAGCGGCCAGAGTGCGGATCTGCTGGATGGGTCCGCGCTTTCCGTCCTCCTCCGGCACGATGCCGGGACGGGCGTTCTTCAGCATGGCCAAGGCGTGCAGGGGAATGTCGGGCCGGCTCCAGGCGTCCGGCGCGGGAGAAAGGTCGTCGGTGTTGGTTTCGCCAGCCACCTTGAAGACGGTGAGCTTCAGGGATGCGGGCACTTCGGGGCGGGAGGTGAACCATTCGGCGTCCGCCCAGCTTTGGATCACGACCTTGGCTTGGGCGTTCCCGGCCTTCGCCTTCACGGCGACGTCGTGGAAGTAGTCGAAGATCAGGAGGGTCTTCTTCAGACCTTCCGCGGCGATCGGTGCCAGGGCGTGAACATCCAGCAGCTCGATGAGCGCGGCCACGTTGAAGCCGCCCACCATGGTCCCCAGGAGTTCCGTGGCCTTGGCGGGAGAGATCAGCGGGCTCTTCGTTTCCCCGTGGGCGAGTGCCGCGAGGAACGAGGCCTTGACCTTGGCCGCGTCGTCCACGCCGGGGGGAACCCGATGCGTGATGAGATCCATCAGGAACGCTTCCTCGCCGGGCGGCGGATCCTTCAAAAGCTCGGCGAGGAAGGCGGTCTGCTGGGCATCCAAGGGCAACGGAGGGATCCCGAGGGCGGCCCGCTCGGCGACGTGTTGGCGGTAGGCAGCAAGCATTGGGGGGTCCCTCCCTGAAAAAGCGTGGTCCCGGTGTCCGGTCCGGATACCCCCCAAATTGCAAAGTTCTCGCAATCGCGAGCACAAAGATCCGAGGGGCGGCTGTCGTGCCGCCCCAACCGGACCTCAGACCGTAATGAACAATTCGTCCAGGGTCTTTCGGACCTTGGGAAGCAGGGCGTATTTGTCTTCGCTGGAGCGGTACCCGAACGCGGCCGCCGCGACGGAGGACAGGCCCTTCTCCTTCAAGCCCAGGATCTCGTCGAACTTGACCGTGTCGATTCCTTCCATGGGACAGGCATCCACCCCCACCAGGGCCGCGGAGGTCAGGAGGTTGCCCAGGAGGATGTAGGCCTGGTGGGCCGACCACGCGTCGATGACGGCGGCACGCGGCCCCTTGACCAACGTGCCTTCCAGGACGGACTTGTACCCCTCGAGGCTTTCCAAGGTGACTTTGCGGTCGCGCACCGTCCGATGCAGGAACGCGTCGATCTGCGGCCGTCCGAATCCCTTCTCGAAGGCCAGGACCAGGAAATGGCTCGCCTCCACCACCTGGGACTGGTTCCAGGCGGCGGCGCGGAGGGTTTCGCGGACCTTGGGGTCGCGGATCTCGACCACCCGGTAGGGCTCCACCCCGAAGGAGGACGCCGTCAGGCTCGCGGCCTTGCGCAAGGTCTCCCAGGTCGCTTCGGGGATTCGCTTGGAGGGGTCGAACTTCTTGGTGGCGTAGCGCCAGGAAAGGGCCTTGAGAAGGTCGGTTTCGGATATGGTGCTCATCTGGTTCCTTTGCTTTTTTCCAGGGTGTCGTGGACGGGACTCGTCGGATAGGCGGTCGCGAGCAGGCTCGAGAACGCTTCGGCGTCCGAGATCCCGGTGTTCAGACGGAATCCGTCCGCACGTTCCAGGATCCGGCAACCGTCTCCGCCTGCGGCAAGGTACGAGTTCGTCGCGATCCGGACCGAATCGGCGTCGCCCAGGGTACCGGACATCCCACGCACCTGGAGGGAACCATCTTCCCGCACGGTTACCCCGTCCCATCCCGGCTGGCGATCGCTGCGGCCTTGGGTCTGGCGGTGCAGCGCGACGAGCTGCGCCCCCGTGATCGCGACCACCACCACGGTGTTCTCGAAGGGCATCACCTTGCGCACCGCCTCCGCCGTGACCTGCCCCGCGGGCAGGTCGTCCCGGATTCCCCCCGCGTTCTGCAATCCCACCTGCGCCCCCCAGGGAGCACCGGCATCGCGCAAGGCCCGCGCGCACAGCGTCCCCAGGAGCGGATCGCCGCGGTGGATCTCGCGGGGCAGGAAGGCCACCACGGCGCGGCGCAGGCTGTCGATGGGCCCTTCCAGGCGCGCGAAGATGGTGGCCGTGGCGGCGTCGGGCGGAAAGAACCGCACCGCACCGGTGGCGGCAAGCCGTTCACGGAGAGCCCGGGCTCGGTCGGGCGGCAGGATGGAACCGTCCCGGGAGAGGGTGTCCGAAAGGGGCAGGAAGGGAGAGGCGTTCCACCCGAGCGTCCGCCCCGAGTCGTCCAGGTGCAGCACGATCTCCCCGACTTCCTTCCCCCACTCCCAGGCCTGCACGACGGGAACCGTCCGTCCGTCCGCGGCGCGGACCTCCACGGGATAGGGCACGTCCGTGCGCAGCCCCGCATTGGTCAGGTTCCGTCCCATCCGGGTGTGCGAGTGGCCCCCCACCACCGCGGCGATCCCGGGCACCGTCCGCGCGAGGACAGTGTCTTCCTCGATCCCGGCGTGCGAGAGCAGCAGGACCGTGCGCACACCGGCGCGGCGCAGGGAATCCACCGCTTTGCGCACCGCCGACGCCCGCGAGAACCGCAGGCGCGGCCCCGGCTGGGAGATGCCCGGCGTCTCGGGCTGGGCCACCCCGACGATCCCGACGCGGTGCCCGGACCGCACCACCACGATGCAGGGCACGATCTTTCCCGCCAAGGCCGAATCCCCGGAGGCGTCCAGGTTCGCCGCCACGGCGGGCACGTGGAGGGAATCCAGGAAGCGCCCCAGGAACGCGGGCCCGCGGTCGAACTCGTGGTTCCCCGGCACGAAGGCGTCGATCCCCACCCGGTCCAGGTAGGCGGCATCGGCCAACCCGTCGTACTGGGTGAACCAGGGCGTCCCCACCAATTCGTCGCCGGCGTGGAGCACCAAAAGGTCCGGGTGCTCCTCGCGCAGGGCGCGGATGGCCTCCACCAGCCTGGCGGCACCCCCGGAACGCACGGTCACCGGGGTGTCCAGGGAGAGATGCAGTTCGGTGGGGTCCAAGTGGGAATGGATGTCGTTGATGTGGGCGATGGCGAGGTCCCAGGGACGCGCCGTCGCGGCGAGGATCAGGAGGATGGACAGCAGCCGTTTGCGCATGGTGGGTAACCTATCTCCCGAGGGTCGCGCCGACCAAACGGGACCGCGACCGTTCCACGCCGGGTCTTTCAGGCGGTGGCGAACAGGCACTTGAGGTAGGAGCTTTCCAGGAACCGGGCGGGGTGGTCCATGGCGTGGGCGGTGCATTGGATGTCCCGCAGAGGCCTTCCCGTATCGAGGGCCGTTTCTTGCACCGCGGCGAAGAACGCCTCGGCGGGGACGCGGGCCGAGCACGAGGCCTGGACCAGGCTCCCGCCGGATTCCAGGACGGCAAGCCCCGTGCGGCAGAGCCTCCGGTAGGCTTCCAGGGCCGGTTCCACCTGGGATTTGGATTGGGCGAACATGGGCGGATCCAGGACCACCAGCCCGAAGCGTCGGCCGGTCTGGGCCATGCCGGAGAGGACTTCGAAGGCGTCCCCGACCACCGGATGGTGGGGGCAGGAGCGGACCCTGGGAACGTCCATGTTCAGGGCGAAATTGCGCTCCACTCCGGCGATGGCGGGTACGGAGAGGTCCACCGAAGTCACAGACCGGGCGCCTCCGCGGGCCGCGTAGACGGAAAAGCCACCTGTATAGCTGAAGACGTTCAGGACCTCCCGTCCCCGCGAAAGCTCTTCCACCCGGGAGCGGTTGTCGCGCTGGTCCAGGAAGAATCCCGTCTTCTGTCCGAACAATGGATCGGCCTCGAAGCGCAGTCCGTTCTCCGAGAAGACCACCGGGCCCGCCAGTGGGGAGCCAAACAGGATTTGTCCATCCGTCAGGCCGTGCAGGGAGGCCGGTTCGCGGCGCATGGAGCGGTTCAGCCTGAGAACGATGCGCTCGGCGGGCTGGACATCGAGGAGCGCGGGAAGGAGCACGGCAAGGTGGGGGATCCACGCCGGTGTGTAGAGCTTGACCACCAGGGTGCTCGCGTAGCGATCCACGACGAGCCCCGGGAAACCATCCGATTCCCCGTTGACCAGCCGATAGCCGTCGGTGCGGGGCCGCTCGGGTGCGGAAAGGGGCGCGCGCAGAACCGCCGCCGCCTGCAATCGGGCGCGAAACCAAGCGCCGTCTATGGGGGCCGGTTTGCCGGAAAGGAGCATGCGGACGCGGATGGGCGAGGCGGGATCGTACAGCCCGATGGACAGGAACCGGTTCTTCCGGTCGAACACCACGGCGAAATCGCCGGGTGCCCCATCCCCGTCCTGTTCGGAGATGGAGGTGTCGTAGAGCCAGGGATGCCCGTCGCGCAGATGCCGCTCGGCGGGCGGAACCACCCGCAACCGCAAGCGCCGGGCACCGGGCGGAGGCAGGGAAGAGAGGCTCGAGGCAAGGTCCGCGGAAGGCGACAAGGTGAGCGGCTTTCTGGGTGGAGGGTCCAACGTACTTACCGCGCGAGGCGGAGGTCCTTTCGGAGCGCACTTGCGCCTTCCTTCTTCCGGTGGCACTTGGGTCTTCCGCGGCCCCTTTGAACCCCTGGGGGTTCATCCATCCATTCGATCTTCCGCAGTCGACACCTTGCCCGATGTTTCCTCCAGAGGCTAACTTCCGACCATGACCCGCGTGCCTGCTTCGCACAGCCCGGGATACTCCCGATGTTTTCGCCTTGACCGCGCGAAGGCTTGGCGATTGGCTCCATCAAGTGTTGGCTTGGAGAAGATCCACGGGCTGGCGTCCGGGCCCGCAGGAGCGGACGTGCATGTAGACCATGGTGGTCTCCAGCCGCGCATGGCCCATGAGTTCCTGGATCTCCCGGACGGAAACACCCGCCTCCAGGAGATGCGTGGCGTAGCAGTGCCGCAGCAAGTGGGGGTGGACACGGCCTTCCACGCCGGCGGCGCGGGCCGCGTCGCGCAGCGCCAACCTGACGACCTCCTCCATGGGATGCCACCGGCGAAGCTCGCCCGTCTCCGGATGTCGAAGTGGTCGGTGGGCACCGAACACATGCTGCCACTCCCAAGAAGTGTCCGCTCCGACCAGCTTCCGGCCCAACGCATGGGGAAGATCCACCCGAGCGAATCCTTTGCGCACGTCGTCCTCCCAAACCACTCGGCGGCGGGTCAAATGCGCTTCCAGTCCACGCCTCAAGGAAGGCGGCAAAGGGATCTGACGATCCTTGTCGCCCTTCCCGCCGCGGACGGTGAGTACGCACCGCACCAAGTCGATGTCCTGCGTGCGCAGATCCAGCAGTTCACCCAATCGCAAGCCGCAGCCATACTGCATCCCGAAGAACAAATCCCACGGATCGCGGCAAGCCGAAAGAAGTTTCCGCACCGTGGAAGGGGCGAGGACGACGGGAAGACGCCGCGAATGATGGGAGTCCCCTTTGTCCGCCAGGACCAGATCGAACCCCAGCACTCGCTTCACCAGCCAAGCCAAGGCGTTGCGAGCCAAGGACAGCGAACCTGCCGACAAGTTCTTCTCATGCACCAAGCTGTTCAGAAACTCCTGCACCTGACGGGAAGCCTCAGGAGCATCCTGTGGAACCGCAGGATGGCGCTGGGAAAGACGACGCGCCCAGTCGAGATAAGTCGCGACCGTGTTTTCGCTGTAGTGCCGAACGCGCAGACGTCCGTCGAAGTCCTCCAAGACCTCGGGCCACGACCTTCCCCTCGAGGCTGGTTCCGCAGGCACCATGGAAAGCCAGATCTTCACAGCTTGATACGCTTGGCGGCATTGCCATTGCGGAACCCCCTCCTTCTCCAAAACCCCGGAAAAAACTTGGGCCGCCTCCACCACCGGCGATCCGGTCAAACCCATCGTCAACCAGCGCTGTACCCAACGCTCGTAATAAATCCGGTGGTGTGCAGGAACACCTCCACACTCCAAAGCTTGGCGATAGTTCGCCCACACCTCTCCGTCGACCATCTCACAAGACTCTACGCGCAAAGGGGAATTCCGCATAATACGAAAATCTACGCACAAACCGGAAGCAGGCAAGGCCTTTCAAGCCCCCAGACCTCCAACACACCACCTCGGGCCACCCCATCTACGCGCAAACCGGAATTCTGTATAAGAAAGATGTTAGGTACACCTCCCGGGGGGATTGTGATGTAGCCACAAAAATAGCTACGATAGAAAACTGAACAAGAATTGCTGACGCAATTTTGACAAATCACCAACATCAAAGGAATATATCCTAATGGACTGCAAAAATGGAATTGAATGGGGAACGGTTGCTCAATGGGCCG
>CAYXXL010000160.1:0-6893 GCA_964469025.1 uncultured Fibrobacteria bacterium | reverse complement strand
ATCAATCTACACAGAGAAAATGCCCCTCAAACTTCTGCCGCGCAGACTCCTAGGGTCCGGGCGGCGGTGGAGGTCGCTCGAAAGCACGAGATTCCCGTATTCTTCGTGGTGGTGGGCTTCAGGCCGGGGTTTCCGGAGATCAATCCCCGCAACAAATCCTTCGGCGCCATGCAGGCGGCGCCACCAGTCCACATGGTCGATCCGGCCCCGATCATCGAGCGCGGCCCGGGCGAAGTCGTCGTGACAAAAAGACGGGTCAGCGCCTTCACGGGAAGCGACCTGGAAGTGCTGTTGCGCTCCCGCGACATCCGGCATCTGGTGCTCACCGGCGTTTCCACCAGCGGCGTGGTCCTCTCCACCACCCGCGAGGCCGCCGACAAGGATTTCCAGATCACCATCCTCTCCGACCTGTGCGCCGACTTCGACCCAGAGGTCCACAGGGTCCTGACCGAGAAGGTCTTCCCGAGGCAGGCCACGGTGATCACCAGCGGGGAATGGACGAAGACCGTGTCCTGAAGTTCGTGAACAGGACCGCGTGCAGTCACGGCTTGGCGGCGATGGCAACGCCAAATTTTTCCATGTTTCCCGGCCACCGATCCATTTCCGATCCAAAAGGGACAGACATGCGAATTTTCCTCTCCGTGCTTGGCTTGGCATCGCTGGCCCTCGCAGGGAACGCGCTGCAAAACGGCGATTTCGAGAAGGGGTTGGATGGATGGACGGTGTGGGGCGCCGTGGTTTCTCCGGAACACCACGGAGGCAAGGCGTCCTGCATGGTCCACCTGGCCACCCCGTCTTGGGCGGGGGCGAGCCAGATCGTGGAGATCCCCGAAGGATCCACGTCCGCTCTGGTGGTGGGATGGTTGCGCTCGGACTCCCTGCGCGGTGGGAAGGAAAACTGGGAGCGCGGTCGGCTGTCGGTGGAATTCTTCGGGGCCAAAGGCGACTCCCTGGGGGGATACCCTCCGGCGGTGGGACAGGTCCGCGGCCACGAGCCGTGGACGCGCATGGAGCGGACCTACCCGCTTCCGAAAGGGGCGACGACCCTCAAGCTGGGGTGCGAGCTCGGGAACGCCACCGGGACACTCTACTGCGATGATCTGGCGGTGGAATTCCTGAACTGAGCGTCGCCGTTGGAGTCCTTCCTTTCGGGGTCCTCGAGTTGCCCCTGGACGGCCACCCCTCCGGCATGTTAAAACGATTCCATGGTCTTCACGCACCTGATCCTCTGCGCGTGGATTTCCGCGCCTGTGCCTCTGCCGGCCCCACCAACCGCCTCCGAGGTGGTTTCCCGGGCGCTGTCCTACCTGGGCCGGCCCTATGGAGCGGAGCAACGCCAGGGTCCCAACCTGGATTGCAGCGGATTCGTCCGCCAGGTCTTCGCAGGCTTCGGGGTGCAATTGCCCGCCACCTCGCGTGAACAGGCGCGATGCGGGTTCCACGTGGCGCGCGAAGCACTTCGCACGGGGGATCTCGTCTTCTTTTCCTCTCCCTCGTCGGGGCGGGGAAGGATCGGACACGTGGGATTGGTGATCGACGTCGAGGCCGGAGGAAGGGCCTGGATCGTGCACAGTTCCTCCCATGGGATACGGATCGACAGCCTGGGACGCGCAGGCCTCGCGAGCCGCTTCCTTGAAGCGCGACGGATTTTGTCAACACGGCGGTCGGATTCGCCGGACGATTTCGGACCGGATGTCGGCGGCGGAGTCCAGGCCGATCCATTCTGAGCCGATCCTGCGGGAACCACCCTCGAGCGGATGCCGTCGGGTGGACTTTTCGGTTCCGATTTTGGATGTTCCTTGCAGTGGCTAATTAAAGGCCTCACAATTGCCCGGACGCTTCTCCCGCGCGATACCACAATCCGGGAGAACTCATGAAATCCATGGTCCTTGCTCTGTCCCTTGCCGCTTTGGCAGGGGCCGCTTTCGCCGACGACACCCCCTACCTTGTCGGCTCCACGGCGCTCGGCGCCGATGTCGGCATCCAGAGGTACGACGGCTCCTACGGCGACAATTCCATGCCGTACTACCGGGCGCACCTCACCTACCACGCGACGGAGGACTTCGCCGTCCGCGGCGTCGGGGGCGTGGGGAACATCTCCGACGGCTCCAGCCGCTTCCGCACCGAATGGTTCTCCAACATCGGCATCCAGGGCGTCTACCAGCCCCGCATCGTGGCCTTGGGCTGCCTCCGCCCGTACTTGGCCACCGGCGTCTCGACGGATTTCGGCACCGTCAAGAACTACGGCCAGAAAGTGTTCGACCTCGACTGGAACTACTACATGCCCGTCGAAGCGGGCATCGACGTGATCGTCAACGACAACCTCTCGTTCAACGGGTTCGTCGAAAACCGCGTGTTCATGCGCTATTGGAGCAAGCTCGACGGCGTCGAAACCGGCGACAACTACTACCACAAGCGCGACGAGCTGCCGCGCGCGGGCCTCGGCATCACCTTGCGCTTCGGCCCCCCCCAACCGGCCAAGCCCGCGGAGGTCGTCTTCGTGCCGGTCGTCGTGAAGGTGATTCCGCCGGTTGTCGTGGATTCCGACCACGATGGCGTCCCCGATTCCCTCGACCGTTGCCCCAACACTCCTCCGGGCGTCGCGGTCGACGCCCATGGATGTCCGTTGGATTCCGACCACGACGGCATTCCCGACTACCTGGACAAGTGCCCCAACACCCCCGCCGGCATCACGGTGGACTCGGTCGGTTGCCCCTTGGACTCCGACCATGACGGCGTCCCCGACGCCTTGGACAAGTGCCCCAACACCCCTCTCGGCGTGCAGGTGGACGCGACGGGTTGCCCGCTGGATTCCGACCACGACGGCGTCCCCGACTACAAGGACAAGTGCCCGAACACTCCTGCCGGCGTGCAGGTGGACTCCACCGGCTGCACTCTGATCGTGTTCGAGAAGGGCACAAAGCTCGTCCTCGACGGAATCGTTTTCGCCACCGGCAAATCCACCATCGAACCCGTCAGCGCACCTGTGCTGGAACATGCCGCCCAGGCCATCCAAGCCGCTCCCAAGGCCCGGCTCGAGATCGCGGGATACACGGACGACGTCGGTTCGTCCAAGCTGAACCTGAGGCTGTCCACTCAGCGCGCCCAGGCCGTCAAGGCCTACCTGGTCCGATTGGGCGTCCCGGCCTGGCAGCTCACCGCCAAGGGCTACGGTGCCTCCCAGCCGGTGGCCGACAACACGAACGAAGAAGGCCGCGCCATGAATCGCCGCATCGAGTTCCACGTCAAGTAGTCGTTGCGGAATTCGAGCTTCTCATCGGCCCTCCTCGGGAAATCCCCGGGGAGGGTTTTTCATGGTCAGCTTCGCGCCCTAGGGTGGCAGGTCGCGTGCACTTCGCGCAGCGTGGAGATGTCCAGGTGGGTGTAGATCTCGGTGGTGGAGACGGAACTGTGCCCCAGCATCTCCTGGACCGCGCGCAGGTCGGCGCCGCCCTGGAGCAGGTGGGTGGCGAAGCTGTGGCGAAGCACGTGCGGATGGATGCGGTGGCCGCCCTTCTCGCCAGACCCGTCGTCGGTCTGGATTCCCGCGATCCGAGCCCACTTGTCCAGGATCTGCCAGGCGGAGATCCGCGAGAGCGCGCCGCCGCGGCTGTTGAGGAGGATCCGATCGCACCGGGGCGCGAGGGTCGGGCGGATCTCGCGGATCCACCGTTCGATGCGCCGGACCGCGAGGTTTCCCACGGGCACGATCCTCTCCTTGTCGCCCTTGCCGGTCACCCGGACCAGGCCTTCTTCCGGAAGCCAGCCGGAAAGCGGAAGGTTGACGGATTCCGACACCCTCATCCCGGTGGCGTACAGGAGCTCCAGGAGCGCGCCGTCGCGCGCCTTCAGGGGGGTCGACGCGTCGGGCGCATCGAGCAGGGAAAGGACCTCCGGGATGGAGAGGATGCGCGGCAGGGGCCTCCCCGCCTTGGGCACCGGCTGGTCCTGGAGAGGGTTGGACGGGAGATCCCCTTCCGCTTGGAGGAAGCGGAAGAACCCCGAGATCGCCGAGCGGGCCCGGGCAACGCTGCGGGGACCGAGTCCCGATCCCGAGAGCCAGGCCAGGTGCTCCGCGGCGCGAACCGGATCGAAGTCGACCGGCCTCCAACCCCGTTCGCGGGCCCAGCGGGCGAGCCGGTCCAGATCGTGGCCGTAGCCTTGGAGCGTGAGCTTGCCCAAGCCCTTTTCCAAGGCCAACTGGTCGAGCCAGCCCTCCAAGGCTTCCTTCCAATCGAGGTCTGGGAGTGGGGGCGAAGGTTCCACGCTGCTGGCAAGATACCCCGATGCCGGGATCGAACCGCATCCAACCCGAAAAACCTGGAAAGTGCAGAAATGATTAGAGGACGAGCAGGTCCATTTTCTAGATTTGGTCGTCGGAAAACATCAAACACACACACAAACCCTGTTTTCCAGCAAATTGAGAGGAATAGCGATGACTTTCGCGACACTCGATCCAGCCGAAGCCGCCAATCTGATCCAAAACGACATGACGGTCGGATTTTCGGGATTCACCCCTGCGGGTTCCCCCAAGATCATTCCAGGTGCCATCGCGGCCAAGGCCCTTGCCGAGCATGCCGAAGGTCGCCCCTTCAAGATCGGCGTGGTCACGGGGGCCTCCACCGGGGACTCCCTGGACGGAAAGCTCGCGCGCGCCGATGCCATCAAGTTCCGCACCCCCTACCAGTCCAACGCCGATCTTCGCAAGGCGTTGAATTCGGGACGCGCCGAATTCTTCGACATGCATTTGTCCGTGCTCCAGCAGACCTTGCGCTCCGGCGCGCTGGGGAACATCGACGTGGCCATCGTGGAGGCGGCCGACATCACCCCCCAGGGCGAGATCCTCCTCACCTCGGGCGTGGGCTCCATCCCCACCACGGCGCGCATGGCCAAGAAGGTCATCATCGAGCTCAACGAGGCCCATCCCAAGGAACTTCTGGGGATCCACGACATCTACGAGCCGGAAGACCCTCCGTACCGCAAGTGCATTCCCATCAACTCCCCGCGCGACCGCATCGGCACCATGCGGATGTGGATCGATCCCGACAAGATCGTGGGGGTGGTGCGCCACGACATGCCCGACGAGGTCAAGGGCTTCGACGAGCTCACCGACGTCACCCGCCAGATCGGAGCCAACATGGCCGCTTTCCTGGCCGGCGAGCACAAGGCCGGGCGCATCCCGCGCGAGTTCCTGCCCATCCAGTCGGGCGTGGGGAACATCGCCAACGCCGTGATGGCGGCCCTGGACGACGCCAAGGACATCCCCGCCTTCGAGATGTACACCGAGGTCATCCAGGACGCCGTGATCGACCTGATCGATTCCGGCAAGGTGAAGTTCGCCTCCGGGTGTTCGTTCACCATCAGCGAGCCGGTGCAGAAGCGGCTCTACGGAGACCTCAAGCGCTACCGCAACCACCTGGTCCTGCGTCCCCAGGAGATCTCCAACAATCCGGAAATCGTCCGCAGGCTCGGGATCATCACCATGAACACGGCGCTGGAAGCCGACATCTTCGGCAACATCAATTCCACGCACGTGCTGGGCCGCTCCATGATGAACGGCATCGGCGGATCCGGCGACTTCACGCGCAACGGGTACCTCTCCATCTTCGCCTGCCCATCGGTGGCCAAGGGGGGGAAGATCTCCACCATCGTGCCGCTGTGCTCGCACCTGGACCACTCCGAACATTCGGTATCGGCTCTTGTCACCGAGTGGGGCGTCGCGGACCTGCGCGGGAAGGGCCCGCACCAGCGCGCCGAGCTGATCATCTCCAACTGCGTCCATCCCGAGTACCGCGAACAGTTGCGCGACTACTTGAAGCTCGCGGGCGACGTCCACACTCCGCAGACTCTCTCCAAAGCGTTCCGGATGCACGTGCAGTTCCAGGAGACCGGGACCATGATGGGCGTCGACTGGTCCTGACTCGTCTGCGCGGGCGCATGCTCCGGTTGGAGCCACCACTCGCCTCGGGTCGCCGTCCCGACACGGACGGCTCCCGTCGGCTCGGGTGCCCCCGCCGGTCGTCTGCATCCCGCTCGCTGTCGTCGGGTTGACTCCGCTGCGCGGGCGCCGACTCCTGCGGAAGGTTCCCCGGGTCGGTCGGACCCGACCCGTATATCTTGCATCGCCATGCGCAGCTTCCCCTTTGTCCTAGCCGCAACCGCGTTTTGCTTCGGCTCCCCATTCAGGACCCTGGTGGACCGGTCTGGGGAATGGGAGGCGGTATGGGGCGGCAACGCCTGGAAGGTGGTTCCGGCGGGGTCGGGGACGTGGTCGGCCGAGGAACGCGGCCTTCCGCAGTCCGAGCATGCTGGAGACCTGGACGCCCCGCGGTTGAGGGCCCTGCTGGCCCTGCCCGCGAATTCGTCGTGGCACCTGGAAATCCTCGGGGACAGCGGACGGATCCTGCCCAGGAGGACCTGGGCCCGGATCCCCAAGATCGACCCCCGCACCGGGAAGGCCTCGCCCGCTCCCGCGACGGTTCCCCCGACATCCTTGGAGAAGGTGACGGGATCCGTCCGGATGGTGTCGCTGGATTTCCCCCTGGCGGCCCTGGAGTCCGACGGATCGGTGCGTGTCCGGACCTCCCTGCACGTGCGGGTGAGCTGGACGGGGAGCGTTCGTCCCGCCGATGGAACTCCCTGGAAGAACATCGTGGACAACCCCGGAGGAATCCTCGCTCGGATCGCCGGCACGTCGGGTCGCCGAGTGGGCGCGAACGTCGCCAACCTGGGCGGACAGATGTTGGCGATCCAGGTGGGGGACACGGCTCCGTTCACGACGCGGGAAGACGGCGTGGTGCGCCTGACCGGCGCGCAGATCTACCAGGTGACGGGGGCGAGTCCGGGGAGCGTGAGCTGGTCGAACGTGGCCTTGTACGGAGGAACGGGGGACA